>JBBQGO010000123.1:0-7263 GCA_038323125.1 Pyrinomonadales bacterium | reverse complement strand
GATCAACGACCATCTCGACCGTAGCGGCCACATCATAAAACGAAGCCAAGGGAGTATACGCCGGCTTGATCCGGCGATAAGGTATCGGAGCCCGAAAGCCTCTTAAGAGGGCAGAACCTTCCTCCGGAAGTTCGGCGATGGGGGGTAGATCATGAGCATTTACCTCTGCTTTCAATGTGGCATTAACTGCCCCGGTTATTTCGGCGGCGATCGACGAGGATGTATCGATCAGTTTCTCCTCGGCACGGACCGGAGTGAGGCCTTCACCGTTAACAAGTTTCCAGTAAACAAGCTGGCCGGTTCTGGAGCTTACGAGATAGAGTACCGCGTAGGCTTCGTAATATTCGGGGCGCCCGGACGCGCTTCGTCGAACGACGGCGGATCTGAGACGTAGAAAAAAATCACTTCCGATCGCATTTCCGATCGTGTTAGCGTCCGTCGTGCTTAGATTAAATGGGGCGATCGGCGCCGCAGATCGAAAGGCGGCTTTTGCCAGATCGGGGTCAAGGACCCTTACAGGGGGGCTGAATCCGTTCCGAAGGCTCTCAGCGTAGGCCAGGCCGGTTTCAGACTCTACTGGCAGCAATATGGCGACTGTCTGGGCAGCAGCAGGCGCCGATAGAATGAAGAGGGTTACCAGCCAACCCCAAACCCATAGTCGTGGTCCAACTTTTGCAATGTCAGTTTGCTTCATTTTGATAAAGCGGTCGGACAACAGCTGCGATGTCGCGGGGAAAACAAAGACAACAGTAAGCCCATCAAGAAAACTATTGCTCAATTAGAAACTGTATGTCGATCAGCACTACCGTGGTAAAGCCGTCCAATCGTATCTTTCAACTCGGGAGGGAAACAAATGCGATGGATCTGGTACCCTTCCTGCAAACCTCGGACGGCCGCGCTCACTGTTGAGATCTCACGAATAACTGGCTGCGAAAAGCCGGCCTGAACATATATTAGGTCTTTGGCCTCATGCGTATCCGTAGAATAAAACGAATAGGGAGCGTTGCCGGCACGGTCTTCAACAAAATAGTAGTCAGTGTCGAATCCGGCATCCGCTACGATCTGTCGAGATTCCTCGATGAACCATGCCCGGTCATCCTCAGGCATGTCGAGATCGAAAGCCTTAAAGAGTCTGCGGTGGAGGAACCTTTTCGCCAGGTCGGAAAGTATGGGGTCCTTGGCGTGCTGCCACTGCTTGATGCTGAACATAACGTCTGTATCGTCAAGTTCCAGATGTTCGTGCAGACCGAGCTTTTTGCCCGCAAGGACCTTGCTCATAGGTGTATCGCCGGCTGACCATAGCAACTCGCCACTGTCGAACAAGTACAGAGCTCGATCAAGCAAGACCCGCAGCACAGCCTCGGCAGAACGCAGGGTGCGATGGAAATAAACCTGCCGATACATATAATATCGCGCCTGCAGATAGTCCTCGACAGCATAGATCCCAGGAGCAGATACATAAAGCCGATCATTGACCTCATCGATCTCAATGGATTTAATGATCCATTCAAGGTCATAGATGCCGTATTTCGCGCCCGTCATGAGCGAATCACGGAGCAGGTAATCCATTCGGTCTACATCGAGTTGAGACGAAACGAGCTGAGCCAAGGCGGCCGGACGGTAATCGCCACTAATGATCGCGGCCACATCGTCCGCCAGGCCGGGGGAGTAGGCGTGCAGCAGCCTGCCAACCTCTGTTTCGGTGCTAAGCACCGCTTCGATCGTGAACCGTTCATGATGAAAATCGAGTATGGACTCTATTACATGCGAAAACGGACCGTGTCCAATATCGTGCAGTAGAGCTGCGACGCGCACGGCCGTCTGGGCTTCGGGCGAAATGTCGTAAGAAAGCTCCAGCTTTGCGACCATTCTCCCGGCTAAATGAAAAGCACCGAGAGAATGAGAGAACCGCGAATGCTCCGCCGATTGATATGCAAAATACGCCAGGCCTAGCTGACGAATTCGCCTGAGGCGCTGAAACTCCGGAGTGTCGACGAGAGAGACAACTAGCCGGCCTTCGGCTGTACCGGTATCGATCCGAATTATGTTGTGTACCGAGTCCCGGTAGATCTTTTCTGGCAGGAATGTTGCTCCTGATTTCTACGCTGAATTTGCCTTTTTATTAGAACTCATTCTAGCAGATTTCCGACGTATCTCTATTTACGCACCGACAATCGTGCTACAATTATTTATCAACAAAATATTCTCGCGGTTTCGGAGGTCAGTATGATTCCAAGCTTTAAGCTGCTATTTTTTAGGTCGGCCATTTGTCTGTCTGCCTTAGCTTCGGTGTTTGTTCTATCGCAGGCCATTAGCGCCAGCACGATCTCGGGTTACGTTTATGCAAAATCTTCCCGTCTCGGGCTGCCCGATATAGACGTGGAACTGCAGAACGAATATTACCAGTCCCGCGGCCGGACAAAGACCGATGGCTCCGGTCGCTATACTTTCAACGGTCTTGCCGACGGTTATTATACCGTCAAGGTAATGGCCTTCCGATACGATTTCGAAGATCAGGAAGCTACTCTTGAGATTCATACTTTCAAGGCGCGAGGTTCCGGGATCGGAAACGCGCTCATGAACCAGGATTTTTATTTGATGCCGCGGCGGGGAAGCCTTACCGAGGTGGAAACAGGCGTCGTTTTCGTACAGGAGATACCCGATAATGCGAAAAAACTATTCGAAACTGCCGTTGCCGACCTCTCAAGAAATCGTACGGATGAGGGTATCCAGGGATTACGCAACGCGGTAAATGCCTTCGATCAGTACTACGCCGCGATCTATAGGCTTGGTATGGAACTATTCAACAAAGGCCAGTACGCCGAGTCGGCCGAGTTTTTCATGACAGCTGCCACGATCAATGACAAGAGTGCAACGTCGCTGTATTACACCGGTTATTCGCTTTACAACCTGGGAAAGGAATATAATAACGCCGCCCTGATAGCGCTGCAGAGATCTCTCAAACTCGCCCCCGGAACGTCACAGGTTCTCTTCCTCCTTGGAAAGATCGAACGCGGACTTGGAAGGCTTGCCGAGGCCGAACAGCACTTGCTGCTGGCCAAGAAAAACGCGAGGAGCCACGTTCCCGAGATACATCGCGAACTCGCTCAACTCTACGGCAATGATCTCAAGAAGTATGATTCCGCGGCGGATGAACTGGAAATGTATCTGAAAGCAAGCAAGCTGAGCACGGTGGAAGAGAAAAAAGTGAAGAAAGTTATCAGCGACCTCCGAGCGAAAGCTAAATCTCCGGGTGCGAGATGACCAACTTGGTTCTCCAAATATGATCTTCAGTGGTCCCGAAACTACGAGCAAAAGAGGCTCGTATGATAGGCGGGTCCTTCTTTAGTTGCCGATTGATTAGGCCCTTCACTCATTCCGGGGTTCCACATTCCTCTTTCCCGCGACCCGCAGCACGATGATGCCGTCCGATGTTTCATCCAAACGTGCCGGATTCCGGCAGGTCGTTTGCCCAGCGGTGAGACGGCCGACCAATCCGCCGTGTTTGCTCCTTCCTGCCTCTCGGCATAGACGAAAAAAAAGCCTGCCCCGTTAAGGACAGGCTTTAAAGAACTCTTCAACTAAAGTTTAGAAGAAGAATCTAGCACCAAATCGGACCTGGCGAGGCGCCTGGAAACCGTTTGCCAATCCGTAGTCATTTCGTCTGCCGGCGGCAGCCGATGTGGTCGGGTTTGCAAGGAAAGCCAGGATGGCGTTAGTGATGCCACCACCGTTAAAGATCTCCTGGAAAACAGCAGCTTCACCGGTACATCCCGCACAGCCGTTGGCGAACAACTGAGCTGCACGAATATCCGTGTTGCTTATTCTGTTCTGACGCGTCAGCTCGTTATCCTCATCAAAGAGATTGGTTATGTTGATGAAAGGCTCGAGTGAGTACTTCGAATCACGGCCAAATCGATACCTATGGCTGACAGCGAAGTCAGTTTCAGTGAACATCGAGGTGCGGCCAAGATCGCCGCGGCCAAAGAGGATCGCCGAATCCACAGCATAGGTAATGTAGGTCGTCGTTATCGGTGTACCCGACTGGAACGTAGTGAACGCCGACAGCGTAGTCGCATTGTTGCTCGTGCTGCCCCAGTTGAAGGTGTAGCCGCCATACGCTTTTACAACGTGCGGACGGTCTGTCGCCAATCTGCCGTCATCCGGATCGCCGTTGGCGTTAAAGCCCAACATCGGCAAATCGAAGAAACGGTTTACGTTCGGCGAAGAGCGGCCAAATTCATCAGAGCTGGCCAAACCAGAGTAGTTTCCGAAGAGACGGCTCCAGGTGTAGCTGGCGTTGAAGAAGTATTTAGTTGCACGCTTGTCAACACGAAGCTCGAAAGCGTCGAAATCACGGTTGGCCTTCGGACAGGGCAGGTTAGCCGAGCCTGAAATTTCGCAAACGAGGCCAAAACCAGGGTTGGCAATGATGTAAGCTTCAGAGCCCTGATCATTAAAGACGCCTACGTCCTCAACAGCACGATCCACCTGTTTGTGCGTGTAGCGGGCTGCGAAGACGAAGTTACGGGAAAGCTGACGCTCGTAACCGAGCGTGTATTCGCTCTGGCGGGCCGCCTTGAGGTTCGGATCGACAGCTCCGGTCTCAAAGATATCAGCACCCACCAGATTGGTCGCAATCCGGAAATCGAACTGGCAGACCGAATAGCCGGGGCCATTCACAATCGGGCAGGTCCCGCCAAGCACGTCAGGCCTGCCGCCAAGGATCGCGTTAAACGTATAGTTCGAAAACAGGGCTCCTCGACTCGGCAGAATCTCGAAATAGTCACGACGGAAGAAATCACCGCCAAACGAACCGCGGGGAAGCTCATACTTGAACCGGTCATAGAACCAGCCATAACTGCCGAAGAGCTTGTTCTTGCCGTTGCCTGTCATGTCCCACGCAAATCCCAGACGCGGAGCGATCTTATCGCCCCAGCCAAACTCGATGGCCTGTGACGTGGCGGCCTCTCCAAAGCTGGGCACGACCTCGTTCTCGAATCTGATTCCCAAGTTGAGCGTCAGGCGACGGGCGATCTGCCAAGAATCCTGCACGTAGAGGGCTTGGTTCTTGCTGCTCGCCTCGCCGATCGTTCCGAACCTCTGCATAAAGCCAGAACCCAGATTGCCGGGTGTCGCATCTTGACCTGTAAGGCCGGTTATCGCACGGCCATAGAACAACTGTACGATACCAAAGGGAGCATACCCCTGATCCACCGTGTTAAAGAGCCGGTTGAACTGGTAGCCGAATTTGAAGTTATGACGCCCGCCGGCGTTAACGCCAACCACGCTCGCATCAGCGTCAAAGGTGGTACGAGTCGAGACGTCATAGTTGATCTGGAAGTTGTTGGCTATATTCTGAAAACCGCTTGTACAGCCCGAACCAGGTGTCGTGTCAGCCGCCCAACCCGTCGCACAAATAAATCGAGTAACTTGCGGCAGGCCGTAAGAGTTCAGCTTCTCGTTGAGGAAGCTGCGTCCCGCACGGAAATTGAGCACCAGCTTGTTCGTCGGTGTCCATGTAGCCTGTCCGTTGACACTGTTGCTGTTTTGGCGTCCGCCTTGCTGGCCAAGGAACGCACTTCCAATGATCCCAAGAGCTCCCTGAGGCCGTCCGTTGAGGCCTTCGGTATTGATCCTTCCGTTACCCAGGGTGGACAGCGATCCACCGATGACAGCGGTTCCCGGCATAACGCCGTCCTGGATAATTGGATTATAAAGGAACGTTCCGCTCATTCTGAGCCTCGACGAAGGCTGTGCATCGAGTCTAAAGAACATTTCTTCCGTCTTGATCTTACTGTTATAGACTTCGGTCGAGGCGACCGCCCGTCCGTTCGGGTTGTTGCCTGTGGTGAAATAGTCCACCGACCGGTTCGTCTCATAGATCTGCGGAGCATATATAGCCGAGAACCAGAGACGGTCCTTGACGATCGGTCCGCTAATGCTGCCAACAGGGAAGAAACCGACGCCGCCGTCTTTAGCAGGTTGAAAGTACTCGGGGGTAGCCGTAGTGGAATAGCGATTCAGGAAAGGACGCGGCGAGCCCAGAAGCTTGGCTGGCAAAAACGAAACGCCAAAGTTTCCACGCAACTCATTATTACCGCCGGCCGTAACCGCGTTGATCACGCCGCCCGTTGCACCGCCGTATTCTGCGTTAAAGCCGGTCGATTTGACCTGCACTTCCTGAAGAAGTTCGAAAGGAAGATTGTTGTTCGAGTTCAACTGGCCCGTGCGAAAGTTTGTTACTTCCTGGCCGTCGATAATGAACACATTTTCCGCACCCGATGCACCGTCGATCTGAAATCCTGCGTTCAGGGGCTCGGGACGGACGTTGGGGGCGATCTTGAGAAGGCTGGTAAATCCTGTTCCGCTTGGCAGCGCCTCAAAGATCTGCTTGGTGATCGAGGTGTCAACGGTGTTGCTGCTCACATCCACCGTCGTGGCAGAATCGCCCGTAACAGTGACGTCGGCGCCCACACCCTGCACTTGAAGAATCGCAGCAACAGGCGTAGCACGGTCTACGGCGACGGTGATCGTCTGTGTAACCGGGTTGAAATTTGTCGCCGAGATCGTAACCTTATAGGTTCCCGGCGGGACATTTGCGATGTTAACGTAGCCCGTGCTGTCGGCGGTTACAGTTCTACTGAAACCCGTCGTTGTGCCCGAGGCTTCGACAAGAACGGTCGCGCTTGGAATGCGGGCATTATTCGCGTCCGTAACAATTCCTTCAATGCTTCCCGTGGTTCCCTGGCCAAATGCGAATGCCGCGAAGCAAAGCATTAGCGAGAGGACACCGGTCATGAATTTGAAGTTCTTATTCATATTTATCTCCTAATAAAAAAAATGGAATCTAAAACTATGCGGTTGCTGTAGTAAATGTCGCGCGACATCAAGCAAACAACACGTACATACTAATATGTGTATGCAATTTCAAAGCCATATAGGCGAGAAGTAGTCGGGTTCTTGTAAGTCACCTTAAGAGAAGAGGTTAAGGGTCGAGCGGGATATATTCAGACGCGCATTAGGCGAACAACTCTTCCAATTTCTCGCACAATATTCGAGAATTTGGATTTAAAGAAGAATCAACTAAAAATCGATCAAATGGCCCATTTTTTCTTTCTTGGTTTTAAGGTAGTGTGCTGCGGGAGCTTCGGACTGAATGTCGATGGCTATTCGCTCGACGATCTGCAGCCCGGCACCCTTGAGTGCCGCCAGTTTATCGGGGTTGTTTGAGATTACCCTTACCTTGCAGAGGCCAAGGTC
>JBBQGO010000122.1:0-7304 GCA_038323125.1 Pyrinomonadales bacterium | reverse complement strand
CCCTTACGAAATACATCGCCTCGCGCGGCGTCGGTTACGAACGCAAGGTCGAATCAAAGATACTCACCGATTCGGCACCCTATCTCTCCGATTTCATGGCACGTCTTTTCGATATCAAGGCGGAGCAGGCCGAACTCGAACGCGAGATCCGCGTCCAGAACCCAGTCTGGAAATTCAAATTCTTTGTCCAACGCCGGGCGATCAAAAAATATAAGGCCGATCAGATAGCGGACCTGAACGAAGCCGAATTATGGCGAGCGCTGACCGAACTGCGTAACACCGCTTTTGACGAGACTCTGGTCCGCGACGAGGAACTGTCGATAGCCGAGATGACCTGTCGTTTGCTGGATGCCGAGGAGGCTCTTGGCAAGGACGGCGAAGCCGCCGCGTCTGTAAAAGATACGGTTGAGAGGGTAGGCCGCGCGTATGAAAAGCTGCGGGACTCCGCTTTTGGCAAACTTTACTCACAGGCGATCCTCGAACTCGACGCCCAGGGCGATCTGCTGACGGTCGGTGCTGCGCTTCCCCTGATCGAGGCCTGGTCGGCCTCCGCATTTTTTAACAAGAGCAAGAAGTGGTACAGCTTTAGGACCCCTCACGCACTCGATTATCAGAACTTGGTCCACCTTATCCATCCGCAGCCGGAGCTTCACAACGTGATGCACGGTGCCGACGAGGAACTCCGGCGGCGCGACGGATTTAAGCTGACGGATGACCGCGGCACCATGCGCGACGCCCTGTACGAGATCGATTATTGCCTGATATGCCATGAGCGGGAAAAGGATTCGTGCTCGACCGGCCTTCGCGAGCCGGACGGAACCCCAAAGCGAAATCCGCTCGGCATCAAGACCGAGGGCTGCCCGCTCGACGAAAAGATCTCAGAGATGCATATGCTGAAAGGCCAGGGCGATCCGATAGGCTCGCTCGCCCTCGTCGCCATCGATAACCCGATGTGTGCCGGAACGGGCCACCGCATCTGCAACGACTGTATGAAGGGCTGCATTTTTCAAAAGCAGGAACCGGTCAACATCCCTCTGGCCGAGACCGCTTCGCTTACGGATGTACTGGCCCTGCCCTACGGTTTTGAGATCTACGGCCTGCTGACACGTTGGAACCCGCTTAACGCCAAACGCCCCTACACGCTGCCGTACAACGGCAAGAACGTTCTCGTCGTCGGCCTCGGCCCCGCCGGATACACGCTGGCCCATTACCTGTTAAATGAAGGTTTTGGAGTTGTCGGCATCGACGGCCTGAAGATCGAGCCCCTCCCGGGATCATGGACAGGCGATAACGGCCGAATGTGCCCCAAGCCGATACGCGACATCAGCGAGATCACTGAGGAACTGGACGAGCGCATACTGTCCGGCTTTGGCGGCGTTTCTGAATACGGGATCACCGTTCGCTGGGACAAGAATTTTCTGACCATGGTCCAGTTGATGCTGACTCGACGCAAGCGTTTTCGGGCGTATGGCGGTATCCGGTTCGGCGGCACGCTGACGATCGAGGACGCCTGGCATTACGGATTTGATCACATCGCGATCGCGACCGGTGCAGGGCGGCCGACCATCGTCCCGATGAAGAACAACCTTATCCGCGGCATCCGTCAGGCGTCGGATTTCCTGATGGCCCTGCAACTCACGGGTGCTTTCAAAAAAGACACGCTCTCAAATCTGCAGGTACGCCTCCCCGCGGTTGTGATAGGTGGCGGCTTGACGGGAATAGACACGGCCACCGAGATGTTTGCCTATTACCCCGTTCAGGTCGAAAAGATGCTCGCCAAATATGAGCAGGTCACAGCCGATCTGGGAGAAGAGAAGATCGCTGAGAGTTTTGATGAAGAAGAGGTCCGTGTGCTGCAGGAGTTCCTGGAACACGGACGCGAGATACGCGCCGAACGCGAGCGTGCGGCCGCAGCCGGTGAAGCTCCAAACTTTGTACCGCTTATCCGTTCGTGGGGTGGTGTTTCGCTCATATATCGCAAGCGTTTACAGGATTCGCCGGCTTACAGGCTCAATCACGAAGAGGTCCAGAAGGCCCTCGAAGAAGGCATCGACATTATCGAATGCATGAATCCCGCCGAGGCGGTGCCGGACGAGTACAACGCGGTGAAGGCCCTCATATTCGAACGTCTCGAATACATTGTTGAGACCGGCAAGTTCGAGAATACGGGCGAGATGCATGAGTTCCCTGCGCACACGGTCTGCGTCGCGGCCGGAACCTCGCCGAACGTCATTTACGAGAAGGAAAAGCCCGGAACGTTCAAAATGGATGAGTGGCGCCAGTTCTTTCAGCCTTTCAAGGTGGCAAAGAACGGCGACGGCAACTTCCATGTGGTCGAAGTGCCAAAGGGCGAGGCGGGGTTCTTTACATCCTACGAGCACGAGGGCAAATTCATCAGCTATTACGGCGACAATCATCCGCAGTACGCCGGAAACGTCGTAAAGGCGATGGCATCGGCCAAACACGGCTACGAACGCGTTGTAGACTTGTTCGTGGATGAGTTTGCTGCACGCGGGCCTCTGCCGCAATCGGAACGGGACCGGATCTTTGATGACCTTGAAGCTACGCTCGACGGCGAGCTCCGCGCCTTTGTCGTCAAGGTCGAACGGCTCACTCCGACCATCGTCGACGTGATAGTCAAGGCTCCGCTGCAGGCGCGCAAGTTCAAACCGGGGCAATTCTACCGGCTACAGAATTTTGAGACTTCAGCACCCGTCATTGACGGAACGCGGCTGATGATGGAGGGGCTGGCGTTGACGGGCGCATGGGTCGACGAGGAGAAGGGCCTGTTGTCAATGATCGTTCTCGAGATGGGCACGTCGTCGCGCCTCTGCTCACTGCTCAAAGAGGGTGAAGAGGTGCTCGTAATGGGCCCGACCGGCTCACCCACCGAGATCACGCAAAACGAAACAGTGCTGCTCGCCGGCGGCGGCCTCGGCAACGCCGTTCTGTTCTCGATCGCCAGGGCCCTGAGGGCGAATAACAACCGCGTGATCTATTTCGCGGGGTACAAGAACGGCTCGGACCTTTTCAAACGCGAAGAGATCGAGAACGCCACGGACCAGATCGTCTGGGCAACTGATTTTGGTGCCGAGATCGATCCTAACCGGCCGCAGGATGCACAATTTCGTGGAAATATCGTCCAGGCGATGATAGCGTACGCTGAAGGCCGGCTAGGCGAGCAGACCGTGGACTTGAAGGACGTCGACCGGATAATAGCGATCGGCTCCGACAGAATGATGAACGGGGTTCGCGAGGCACGTCACACCACTCTCAAACCCTATCTCAATGAGCACCACGTGGCCATAGGCTCGATCAACTCGCCAATGCAGTGCATGATGAAGGAAGTGTGCGCCCAATGCCTCCAGCGGCACGTAAACCCCCATACGGGCGAAGAGTTTTTTGTCTTTTCTTGCTTTAACCAGGACCAGCATCTCGATTTCGTCGATTTCAAAAACCTGAATGAACGACTTAGGGCAAACAGTGTGCAGGAAAAGCTGACCAATCTGTGGCTGGACCGAGCCTTGGCTATGGCGGGGGTTAGAGAACCGGCGATCCAGGCTGTCTAGGGGCTAGCCGGGCTGAGCCTGACCATCGAGACGACCTGTCCAACCTGATCTCCGCGCCGGTTTTTGATCGGCATCGGCGATATCTCGTTCAGATCACTACTTTTCAGTATCCCCAATTGGAGCAATACATCGGCGGCTATCACCGGCCGTCCGCGCATGTCGTCCCCGTCCTCGACCTTGAGGGCGATCGCCAGGCCGGTTGGCCATGTGTCGCACGGAAGCACCGCACACAGCCAAACGCCGTCCGCCCCAACCTTGGAAAGTATCCGGCCCGGTGCAGCCTGCATCAGTAGGGTGTCCAAACGCTCAGACCCGCCTATCAGTTCGGGAAATTTCACCATCGCAGACACGATCCGCAAACATGCCTCACGAGTTCGTAGATCTAACGTTTCGGGCGAGACAATAAGCTCCAAAAAGCTTCTTGCCATTGCCGCAACCGGAACGGCAAAGATGGGCGCGGCACAGCCATCGAGCGCCACCGGTATCGAGTCAGCCGCGATACCGGTAAACTCAGAAACACATTCTAAGATCGACCGCTGCACCGGGTGCCCGGGTAATTCGTATGTGCTCAGATCGGCATCAATATGTTTCGCGTAGGCAAGCATCGCTGCATGCTTTCCCGAACAGTTGTTATGAAGCTGCGACGGCACCTCGCGGGCACGAAGCATCCGACGGTTCTCTTTTTCGAAGAAAGGACTGTGAACACCGCACCTGAGATCTGACTCCGACAGGCCGATCTTTGCTAACATGCCCTTTACAAGCTCTACATGGATCGCCTCTCCCGAATGCGAAGCACATGCCATCGCGATCTCACGCTCGGTAAAGCCGAAACTGTCAGCCGCACCGCTTTTGATAAAAGGTATCGCTTGAAACGGCTTGGCGGATGAGCGAAAGAACGTGACCGTCCCGGGGTCACCCAGAGAGGCAACCACACCGCCGCCGTCAATGACGATGAGGTGGCCGCGATATATCGATTCGACCGTATCGCCGCGGATGACGTTTGCCAGGATCTCAGGACTCATATCTGGTATTGCAAAATGCGATGCTGCCGCACGAGGTCATCGAGCTGCTGCAAGCATTGCCCTCGCATTCTCGCGCGCCGCTTCGGTGATCTGCTCGCCGGCGAGCATGCGGGCGATCTCCTCTATTTGCTCGGCTGATGAAAGCTCGCGGGTGGTTATGGCGGTGCGGCCGGACGACGCCGTTTTCTCAACAACAAAGTGGCTGTCGGCCAGCGACGCGATCTGCGGCTGGTGTGTCACGCATAATACCTGCTGAGTTGCTGAAAGGTCCTTTAGCTTACGACCGACCGACTCCGCCACGCGGCCGCCGATGCCGACATCTATCTCGTCAAAAACGACGGTCTTTGCGGTTCCGCTCGCCTTCGTTGTGGTTTTAAGTATCAGCATCAGGCGCGAAGCCTCACCGCCCGAGGCAACCTTTGCAAGCGGCTTTGGCGACTCGCCGGGATTAGCTGAAAAGTAAAACTCGACGCGGTCGTAACCGTCGGCGGTAAAAGATGTGTCCTCATCGTCCGCGGCCTCGATATGCACCTCGAACCGCGCCTTTTCAAGCGCTACCGCCTGGAGGCTCTGCTCGACCTTTTTTTCAAACTTACGGGCGGCTGACGCTCGCTTCTCACTAAGGCTGCGGGCGGCCGTGATGTATTCGGCCCGCATTTCACCTAGCTGGTTCTTCAACTCGCTTTCGCGAAACTCAGCAGTCTCAATATTCCGCAAACGCTCCTCGGACTCCCAGAGGTGTTCAAATACGTTCTCGATCGAATCTCCGTACTTTCGCTTAAGCCGCGTGATCTCCGCAAGTCGGTTCTCGATCGTGTCGAGACGCTCGGGCGAGAATTCCAGATGGGCACGAAAATCACGCACCGCGATCGAAAGGTCCTCAATAACTGCCCGGGCCGTGGCGATCCCCTCGGCATACTCGCTGAACCGCTTTTCGAACTCCGCAAGCTCCACCAGCTTTCGCTGCGCCTTTTCAAGGGTCGCAGCGGTCGATTCCGCGTTGTCGTAAAGCAAGGCAAATGCTTCATCACCGAGGGTGGTAAGTTTTTCGACATTGCTCAAACGGCGTTTCTCGTCTTCTAGCTGAATATCTTCGTCAGGGACAAGGTTGGCAGCTTTGATCTCATCGATCTGGAAACGCAGGATGTCAAGCAGTCGCAGTTTATCGGCTTCGTCCTTTTCCAGAGAAACGAGTTCGGCCCGCACCGACGACCACCGCTGAAAAACGTCCGCCACCCTGCTCTTCGGCGTGGCGACATCGGCAAACTCATCGAGCATTTCGATGTGGGTCGACGTGTCGTAAAGCGCCGCCTGTTCACCCTGTCCGTGGATATCGACAAGTGACCTGCCGATCCGCCGCAACAGTGCCTGGGTGATCAACTGGTCATTTACAAACACACGGTTTTTGCCCGCGGCGGATAATTCGCGGCGGACTATTATCTCGCCCGCGGTTTCCATTTCGATTCCGCTTTCCTCCATGAGCGAGCTCAATTTCCCCGCCACGGTCAGAGAAAACAGCCCCTCGATCACCGCTGACGCAGAACCTTCTTTTATTAGGTCGCTAGACACGCGGTCGCCCGTAAGTGCACCCAAACTGTCGACAATGATCGATTTACCCGACCCCGTCTCACCTGTCAGGAGGTTCAGTCCCGGAGCAAACTCGACAGCCAGATCGTCGATCAATGCGATGTTTTTTATCTTTAAGAGCGTTAGCACGTGGCGTTTATAAAGCTGTTATTTGGGGGCCGGGGCAAACTCGCCGCGAATCCATTTGCCTGATGAAAAGACCGCGTCCGCCGGGAACTCTTTTTCGAGGTCGGGCGAGTTCCAGTCGACGACACGGTCCTTTTTATAGAAATAGAGTTCAGCCAGTTCGCCAGTCTTGACGCGCCCGAATCGCTGGACGACGTTATACCGGCTGACGTCGTATTCCTCGAGGCCTCGCAGGTTGTTGAGATCTCCAATGTTGCGAACGAAACTTGGGGCGGAAAAGCTTGCGCGGCGCCGCTCGGTGTTCACGGCGATATCGGCCATTGTCGGCATACCGCCGGGCTGGGTGTTGATAATTGTCGCCCTTCGAAAAATGTAATGAAATAAACGCCCGGAACTATTATTAGGTAAGTTGAGATAGGGCCACGGTTCCGGGTTTCTTTCGCTGCCGGTTGCAAGTGCGTGAAGCGCCGTCATAAAGGCGATGAAATTCATTTTGACTAAAAATCTTTCGTCCTTGCCATGAAGAGCCCCTGTCTCCACCAGGATCACGGGCGTTCCCCACGCCGAGAAGTTGTCGCCAAAGGCAGTAGGGGTCCACTCGTCGCCATAACGAGCGATATGCCCGGGTATAAACCTTTGCAAAGCCAGCACCATTGCCGCGCATAGCCTTTGATTTCGCTCGTGCCCATAGTGCGTTGTCTTTGCTGCATCGCCAAAAACGACCAGAAAAGAGATGGCGGCCTGATTCATCGACCCCGCGACAGTTGTTAGTGCTTGCTGGTTGTGGAGGTTAAATCCTATCGACGGGTTCCATTCGTCGCGAAGCTGTTTAAGAAGCCGCCCTTCAGGCGTTCGCAGATCCAATGCGTCGCGATTGATGTCTATGCCCTGCAGATTGCGTCGTTGAAACATCTCGGCGCCATCCGGATTTAGCATGGGCACCGCCCGTATCGTCATCGTCTGCCTGATCTTTTTCACCCAGTCCAGTTCGCTGTTCTTT
>JBBQGO010000121.1:0-7310 GCA_038323125.1 Pyrinomonadales bacterium | reverse complement strand
CTGTTGGGTGATCTGTATACGCGTCAGGGCAAGCACGAACTCGCAGAATCGGCCCTGCTTCAGGCGGCCCGTTTTGCTTCCACTTATGATAAACGCGCCCTTGCGAGGCAGTTCGAGGCCGTGGGCGACGCCTATAAGCGTTCTGCAAAGCAGAATCAGGCGGAAAGGGCTTATCGCCAGGCCAGATCTCTGGACGCAGATAGAGAGTCTCTGAACAGCAAACTTTAGCAGCGTATGATGACATTACAGCCGCAGAAGTTCTTAGATGCGGAAGAAGCAGTTCCGCACATCACGGTAGCCGTGATCGTTGCATCTTATTGAGTCAGAGCGAATCTTTTTGATGGTGCGATCGACCTGCTTTGCGAACGGCACCACACGTCCCACGCCTATATGTATTGTCCCAAGTGTAGAGAAAGCTTTGAGGAAGGATCGCGCCGCTTTTGTCCGAGCGATGGCTCGCGTCTGATCTCTGAATCGGATCGCGGGGCTGGGGACGAGGGCGGAATATTCGCAAACCTCATACCTAAGATAGACGGCCTCAAGGACCTCAATGAGGCACATCCGGCCCCGCCTCAGTTCGTTATTACGGAACGTGAACCATCTGCGATAACAACCGGCAGCGGCAGCCAAATGGATGGCGGCTTCTTCGAACTTAACGATGTAGAACTCGACCTCTTCGAGGGTAGTGAACTGCTCGGGCCGGCAAAGAACGACCCCGCAACGAGCAATCCGCCCGTAGACAGACCCGTTGCACGAAAGGTAAACCTCCGCGAGATACCTGCGGGCCATGTCGATCTCAGGAATGTGGACCGCTCAACCGGTGTCGCCATCAACTTTGATGAGAGCGACCCTGAGGATTTTGTGGGCCGTATCGTTAAGGGACGCTACAAAGTCACGGAATTCCTGGGCGGCGATGAGAGCGGCCTGGCATACATGGCGGATGACAAGATCGTTGTCGATAAAAAGGTGCTCGTTCGCATCCTCACCGGTAGTGAGCAGGACGAGATCATGGACAGCATCCTCACCGAGGAACGCGTCTCACTGGCTCATTTTAGCCACCCCAACATCGCGAGGCTTATTGATTCGGGCCAATTTAACAACGGGCCAAATTTTTTGATAAGCGAATATGTCGATGCTCTGTCGGTCGCCGATATCCTGTCCATTCACGGGCATTTTATCGCCGAGCGAGCGTCACGTGTGATCCGGCAGGCAGCTAGCGCACTCAATGAAGCACATCAGGAAGGAATACTTCACCGCGACCTGCGGCCGGAAAATCTCATCATCAACTCAGCCGATGGTGAGTCGGAGCAGACCAAACTGGTCAACTTCGGGGCATCGAACGGTGAACCGAATCCACATAATGTTGGTTACAAGGCTCACGAAGTGCTCGGTGGCCGAATAGCCACCATTTCCAGCGACATTTATTCGCTGGCTATCGTTGGATATCAGTTGTTAACGGGACAGATGCCTTTTACTGGCTCGTCGCAGCGGGACATCGTCCGATCGCAGCAATTCGGCCTGCAGTTAATGCCGTCAGATGTCCGCCCCGAACTGCCGTTGGCGGTGAACGCGGTCTTTAAGAAAGCTCTTTCGTATAATGCCGCGGACCGTTACGTCAAGGCACGCGATCTTGGCGATGCCCTTCATTCAGCACTTGGTGCGGTGCCTGCAGTTCCGGCGGAAGACATTCCCGTTCTGGAAATTCCGGTTAGGCAGATAACGACCTCGACTGAGACACTCAAGCCCCTGGTTCCGGCTCCTGTTATCGCCCTCTCCGCCGTTTCCGCCCCTCCGGCTGGGCCGGTTGAGGCGAGCACTACGACTGTCCAAGCGGAAGAACCCGCATGGAAGAATCGGTCTCCGGAACCGCCTGAGGTCGAGAACTCCCGAACAAAGACCCTTGCCCTTATTTCCATACTGGTTTTGGTCGGCCTCGTCGCGGCGATCTGGTACCTTTTGATAAATACTCCGATCCAGCCCGACGTGCCCGGCACGGCCGACATCGGCCAAACGGTCGACACTGCAACGCCGATCACGGGTGCGAATACGGAGATGCCCCCTCTGCCGCGTAATGTTCCTCAACCCGCCAATACTAATTTTTATCAAAATACTAAACAGAACCTAAAGGGCGATCTGCTGCAGAATTTTGTGGGTTTTACGTTGTACTACCCAAAAGACTGGCAGGTGAATGACCCTCAGTCCGGGCAAAGTGAAAAAGTCCGCGGCAAGTTCCTGGATATTTCAAAATCGACCGCCGAAGGTAACCTGCAGGAACAGATGCTGGTCAGCTATTATCCGAGTAAAGGCACCTATGGCGAAGATGGAGAGAATTTTCGTCAGATGGTCAGCGAGACCAACAGTACATTGAAAGCGATCCTGCCGGGTTACCAAATGATATCTGAGGGCGAGATAAAGCTTAATGGCGAATGGCGTGCATATGAGGTTAAGTTTCAAGCCGGCGGTTCGTCGCCGTCTGGAGAAAAGCTGCTCGTATGGGGGCGGCGTTTGTTCATTCCCGCTGCACGTCCCGGTACACGGAATGGTTTTGCTGTCACGATGCTGGCGACCTCGCATGCTGAAAATGTCCGCGGTGTTGACGATGTAGGAGTACGGGGCGAACTCGCGTCGATCCTGTACAGTTTTGAACCGAGTCAGAACTTCTAGGGAAACCGGCTTTGAGTAACTTTTTTCTTTACGTTTTTTGGTTTTGGGAATAAAATCGTTGTACGTCAAGCAACCTTGATTCTAAGGCGGCTCATCTTAGCGAGCGAAGAAGAATTAAAATCAGGTAGCGTCTTTATAAGGAGTGACCATGGATCCACACTCGGTGGCGATCGAAAAGGATATCACTTTTTCGTTTGAATCAACGGCAGCCTTGCCGTCGTTTCAGTCCCCGGCAGTCGATGCCCCGACCTTCGATGCCAGCACGTCGGACATTGAGCTGTGCCGCCTCGCGGCCGGTGGCGATCTTGCTGCGTTCGAGGCGATCTATCAGCGCTACCACAGAAGGACATACAGCCTTTGCCTAAGGATGACGAGCAGCCAGACCGAGGCGGAGGACCTGACGCAGGAAGCCTTCATACAGCTTTTCAGAAAGATCGGCAGCTTTCGAGGCGACTCGGCTTTTTCGACGTGGCTCCATCGGCTTACCGTCAATCAGGTCTTGATGCATTTCCGAAAGCGCAGTGTGAAAAATGAGCGCACCTCGGACGACGGCGAGATACCGGAGCAAACAGTCCACGGCACCGCGAACCCGAACAGAATGCCCGTCGTTGACCGGATCGCATTAAAACATGCTATTGGTGAACTACCTAACGGTTATCGGAACGTTTTTGTGCTGCATGACGTCGAAGGCTATGAGCATGAGGAAGTAGCACGAATTATGGGGATCTCGGTAGGAACGTCAAAATCACAACTGCATAAAGCTCGATTAAAGCTTCGCGGCCTGTTGATCAAGCGGACGGATTAGTAGAAAAAAGCAATTTGGACTAAGCACGAACAAGAGCAATAGTTGTTCGTGTTTTTGTGTCGGAACGCAGCAATTGCGTCGGTGGTTGCGGGCCGCAAAACAATTGCCAAAGGCAACGTATCGGGTGATAGATTAATCTATCATTGTGTACGAAACAGTTGGGTTTTCGCCAGTTGAGTCAGCACCTTAAATGAATTGCGTCGAATGTAACAAATTGATCAGCGTTTTCGTAGATAACGAGCTTGATCCGGAACAGGCGGGTTGGGTTCGCCTGCATTTGGCATCGTGTTCTGACTGTGCGCGTGTTTTTGAAGATTTTTCAGCCATCCTTGATTTCTGTAATAACGACAACACATCCGACGTTGTCCCGCCCAATTCGAGGGCTCTCTGGTGCCGAATCAATAATATGATCGAGACTGAGCTAAAGCCTCAGGTCCCCCCAGTCGAGGAACCACCTCAAGGGTTTTGGCAGTTTTCGTTTGGTCAGCTTGCGTCAGCCGTTTTGTGCATAGCTGTCGTGAGTTCGCTGCTTACTGTGGTCGCTGTCAGAAATTATAACCAGCCTGCCGAATCGGATCTTGCAGATCGCTCCCTGATGACTCAAACCCTGTTCGAAAAGTTCCTGAGCAGGATCGGGGCGATTGAAACCCCGCAAGATGGCCGGGATCGCCGTCTCATGCAGCATCAGGCAGCTATCGAATACTGGAACGGCCGCGTACAGGAGCGTCGCGTGCAGTGGGACCGTGTGACCCGCGAGGCATTTGACCGGAATCTGAATGTGATCGACGAAGCGGTCCATGAATACCAAATGATCCTGCAGGAAAACCCGGAGGACGCATTGTCGGGCGAGATGCTCGATTCGGTGCTGGAGGATAAAACGGCACTGCTTCGGGACTTCTCGGATCTCTAGTTTTGTGATGATCGTAAGATCGAAAAATCTGTTTAGCCGCGAGCTTTCGGCAAAAACTACGGTTCTTTTGAGCGTAGTTTTTTTCTTTGCGCTTTATGCCGCTGAGGCAGCGGCTCAAAAACGCTTTTCACGTAATTATCCCGCAGGACGAAATATCAGGCTTGAGTTGATGAACCGGACAGGCACCGTGACGGTAGAGGGATGGAGCCGCGCCGAAGTCAATATTTCGGCTGTGCTTGAGGCTCCTGCCGCAAACATAATCCCGCAGAGTTCGGGCGGCAAGATCGTTGTGAACCTGGTTCGTGACAATCAGGGCAGGAATGAGGTGGGAAACGTAAATTTCACCATCCGCGTACCCTATTCCACTATGGTTGATATCGAGACTAAGATAGGGAATCTTAACATCAGCAACGTACGCGGCGGCCTGGTTCGTGCCCACATTTCTAGTGAGGGCGACATTCAACTCACCAATATCGGTTCGAGCGCGGTTTCGGCAGAAAATGTCATCGGCGATATATTCTTTGACGGCGACGTCCAACAGGGCGGCACCTATCGATTCTCATCAATGCGCGGAAACATCAATTTGCGAATACCCTTGTCTTCTTCGTTTCGCCTTGTGGCAACTGCTCCATCGACCCGCAATATCTCGCTTGGCTCGTTCGCGAATCCAAACCTGAGTTCCCTTGGCGATGGCCGCCGGGTTGTGGGGCGTTTTGGTGACGGGAGCGCCACGATCACCGTAACAAACCAGCGGGGCAGCATTGCGTTTCTGCGGCGTTAGACCGGATGCCGTTTTTATTGACCCTATATCATCAAAAGGCGTAAGATCGCTCTTGGCCTTACTCCAATCTTGACTAATTAACACATGAAAATACGAGCTACCCTGTGCGCTGCGTTTGTTCTGGCTTTTCTTTCCGCTGCCGCCGTGTCTCAGACCACCCCAACCCTTAAAAAGACGACGACGAAAACCGATAAGTTCGACTTCGCGTCCGGAGGGACACTATCCGTGGTCGGGGCTCCGAACGGCTCAATAACGATTGTCGGAACCAACAAAAATGAGATCGAGATCACCGCTGAGATCGAGGTGAATGCTTCCAATGAGGCCGATCTCGAAACTCTCGCTACGATCACCACGTTCATCACGGATGAGACTGCGTCGCGGACAGGCGTCCTCAGCATGGGCACGCATAACAAAGGCGGCCTCAAGAAACTGCCAAAGAAATTTCCTAAACATCTGCTCAAGATGCCGTTCCGGATCGATTACGTGATTCACGTGCCGCGATATTGCGACCTTGAAATAGATGGCGGCATAGGGGACTTCTCGGTTGAGGGTGTGGAAGGCACCATGAGAATTAAGTTCATCGAATCGAACGCAAAGCTTGAGATCATGAATGGAAATACTACTGCTATCTTTGGCAGCGGCACGGTAGATATCGCATTGGGTGTCCGGGGTTGGCGCGGCCGGGCAGCGGATATCCAGGTCGGCAAGGGCTCAATGGTCGTCCGCCTGCCCGCGAACATGAGTGCCGAACTCGACGCGGTCGTGCTGCGATCGGGTGCGATCGAGAACCTGATCCCCGATGTAAAGCCCCGTGACAGATAGTTGCAATTCACCGCCAAGTCGATCGTCGCCAAGGCCGGTGTCGGCGGCGTGCCTATTAAATTTTCCGTCGGTGACGGTACGTTGAAACTGGAACCGCTCGTGCTGCCGCGTTAGAGAGTTCAGAGTTCCGGCTTTTGCCGCCTTTTACGTATAATAGGATTTCAGACATAGCAGGAATTCTATTATATGACCATTAAATCAGACGTGTGGCTGCGCCGAATGGCCGACGAGCACGGCATGATCGCGCCATTCCTTACCGAGCTCGTTCGCGAGACGGGCGGAAATCGCATTATTTCGGCGGGGTGTTCGAGCTATGGGTACGATATGCGTCTTGCTGATGACGGATTTCGCATCTTTTCCTCCGTCCATGGTAAAGAGATCGATCCGAAACACTTCGACGACCAGTACTCCCTGATCGAACCACAGCTCCACACTGCGGACGACGGGGCGAAGTACTATCTGTTACCGCCTCATCACTACGGCCTCGGTGTTACGGTCGAGACATTTAAAATGCCGCGCAATGTGACGGGTATCGCACTCGGAAAGTCTACATATGCGCGAGCAGGTCTGCTCGTTAACACAACACCATTGGAGGCCGGTTGGACAGGTCGCCTCGTAGTAGAGATCGCAAATCTGGCCAATCTGCCGCTGCGGGTTTATGTCAACGAAGGTATCGGCCAGATACTGTTCTTTGAGTCCGACGAGGACTGCGCCGTTTCATATGAAGACCGCGGCGGCAAGTATCAGGGCCAAACTGGACTGACGTTTGCGAAAGTCTAGACCGCTTGGTGCGAAGTGATCTGAATGACCAAAATAGAAAACTATATCGGTGGTGAGCTGGTCACGGCGGCTTCGGAGAAATATCTCGATAACTTCGACCCCTCGACCGGGCAGGTCTATTCATATATTGCTGACTCGGATGACCGCGATGTTCATCTTGCTGTCGAGGCCGCTGAGACCGCCTTTCCCGCATGGTCTGCGATGCCCCCCGATGGCCGGCACGACGTCATGACGCGGATCGCGGGCTTGATCGAGCGCGACATGGAGTCGCTGGCCTTGGCGGAAAGCATAGACAATGGCAAGCCTGTTTCGCTTGCACGAATGGTTGATATTCCGCGGGCTGTGGCAAACCTCAAGTTCTACGCAACCGCCGCTCTGCATACGGCGACTGAGGCCTATGAGACCGGCGGACAGGCGATCAACTACACGCTGCGGCAGCCGTTAGGTGTGGTAGGCTGCATCAGCCCATGGAATCTGCCGCTGTACCTATTCACGTGGAAGATCGCCCCCGCCCTTGCTGCCGGCTGTACAGTCGTAGCGAAGCCGTC
>JBBQGO010000120.1:0-7345 GCA_038323125.1 Pyrinomonadales bacterium | reverse complement strand
GCGTTTCTCACCGACAAAATAACTTGAATATTCGGGAAAAAATCCGGCGATCGGCTGATCGAGGTTTTTTATCTTTCCCATCGAATGAGCCCGCAGAACGGCGAGAGCCACGACGCTTTTGGAAATGCTTCGTATGTCATGCAGAGTATCTTGACTATGCTTGACCACACCAAGGGAACCCGTTTCGCGATTCTCGTCTTCGCCGGCGAAATAGTTCTCGTAAACAAGTTTCCCGTGGCGGAAGATCAGCACGCTGTGGATATTCGGATAGTCGCCTGCTAAAAGTTCTTTTGTCCCCGCAACGATCTTATCCTCGTCAATTCCTTCGTCCTTCAGCGACGATGTTTTGATTCCATCCCGTAGTTTCTCTGGTACCGAGTATTTATAGGCCTCCGGTTGCGCCAAAAGCAGCGAATAATTGAGAAATACAAAAAGAATGGCCCCTTTTATGTTTGCTGATCTAGGTATTCGCATAATTGCATGGAATTGCAACTCACGTTAAACACGTTGGTAAATCGTCTTAACTATCGATTATCGACTGCACGCGTCCCACGTTTCCGTCCTCCAATCTAACCTTGATGCCGTTCGGGTGCGTGGGCGAATTGGTCAAAATATCTTTGACAATGCCCATCGTGCGTTTGCCGGTCCGTTGATCTTGTTTCAATACGACTGCAACGGACAGGCCGGCCGATATGTTCTTGCGTTCGCGATGCGGCATTTTAGAATAACTTGAGCTTTAGGTCCTGCGTCGCTCTCAGTTTATCCAGAAATTGGCTGCGCGGTACCTCTCTAACGCCCAACGCCGCCATGTGCGGTGTCATAACCTGCGAATCGAGCCACGTAGCCCCACGCGCGCTAAGATGCTCGATCAGGAACAGCAATGCGAGTTTAGAAGCATTCGCCTCTGTAAAGAACATACTCTCACCGCAAAAAACACCACCGGCGTCAACACCGTAGAGGCCGCCAACGAGTTCGCGTTCGGCGTTCCAGACTTCTATGCTATGCGCCATGCCTTCGAGGTGAAGTTGGGTAAAAACGAGTTCAAATGCCGGCGTGATCCATGTTCCGGGCTGCCGCGGCCGGTATGAACGAGAGCATGCACGTATCACGCTCTGAAACTCCTGATCGATGGTAAATGTAAACGGCGTTGAGCGCCTCGCCTTCGCCAAACTCCGGGGCACACGCAGGTCATCGAAATCAAGAACGGCCCTCAGCTCCGGGCAATGCCACGGCAGCGGAAGGCCCTCCGTGTACCACGGGAAAATGCCTTTTAAGTAGGCTTCATGCACGTTATCTACCGTCAGCGGCGTGCCGAAAGCGACGACGTCATGCGAGCGATAGAGGTAACCGCCTATCCGGACCCACTCAGGATATCTGAATGTACGCGGGTCCGGAAAGGTGTTCTTCGACGACATATAAGACATTCTACCGCATCACCGATGTTTGAAAGTGCTTCCCGGTGATGTGAAACACATCCAAAACCATACGAAACAGCGCCTGTTCCGTATGAAACAGCCGCTGTTTCGTATGAAAGTGCGCGGCCGTCGTACGCTAACGGCCCGGTTTCATGCGACCGAGGTACTGTTTCATATGGTCGCGAGGCTGTTTCGTACGAGCAGGCCTCACATTCGCACGAAACTGCGAGTGCCTCGTATAACAAGCCCGGCTTATTTGGTGATAACTACCGATGATGACGTCGAAAACGTGACTACACTTCTTTCAGTTTCCATTTTCCTCGTTTGAAAAGCAGGGCACTGGCGACGGCAAGCACCGAGAAGGCTATGGTTATCGCCCAGAACACTCCGCGGGGCCCCATTTCAAAGTTATAAGCCAGTACGTAGGCAAGCGGTATCTCGAACATCCAAAACACCAGAAAGTTTAGCCACGTCGGTGTAACCGTGTCGCCGGCACCGTTGAACGCGCTTTCCATGACCATGCCGAGGCCATAGAAGGCGTATCCGTAGCCGACGATGCGAAGGCAATCACGGCCGTACGCCATGATCTCCGGGTCGGTGGTGAAGATGCGGATCACCAGATCGGGAAAGACGACAAAAAACACACCGGCGAGGCCCAGCAATCCGGCATTCATAAAACCGGCGAGCCACACCGAACGCTCGGCACGCTCGGGTTTGCCTGCGCCGAGATTTTGCCCAACCAGTGTGGCCGCCGCGTTTGCGAGTCCGACGGCGGGCAAGATCACAAACACAATTACACGCAGCCCGATCTGGTAACCGGCTATCGCAACGCTGCCAAAGCCCGCGATGATGATCACCAGCCCGGTCCAGCTTGCTGTCGATATCAAGAACTGCAGCACGGCAACGGACGACAGCCTCACCAGGCTCCACAACAGTTTTGGGTCGAAACTCCAGTGTCGTTTGCGGATCTCGATGCGGCCGCCGTTGTCGCGAAAGAAGAGCGCCCACGACGCATACGCTACACCGACGCCGCGGCCTATGACGGTCGCGACCGCCGCACCTGTCACGCCCAGTTCAGGAAAGAACCACAGGCCGAATATAAACATCGGATCGAGCACGATGTTGAGCAGATTGGCGAGAATGAGCACGCGCATGGCGATCGCTGCGTCACCGGCTCCGCGAAAGATAGCGTTCAGCAAAAACAGGAAGACAATCACGGCATTGGTGCCGAGCATTATCTGCATGAAGGGCGTGCCGAGTTCGATCACTCGCGGCTCGGCACCGAGTATACGCAGAATGTCAGACGCAAAAATAACTCCCGCGACTCCCATCACAGCCGACACGATCACACCCAGATAGATAATGTGGGCGGCACTTCGCGCCGCGCCCTCCGGGTCCTTTTCGCCGGTGCGCCGTGCGACAGTCGCGGTTGCTCCGATGCTCAGCCCGATCGCAACGGCATAAACGAGCGCGAGTATAGATTCGGTCAAACCGACGACCGCCACCGCTTCCGCCCCGAGCTTTGCGACAAAGAACGTATCGACGATGGCGAATATCGCCTCCATCGACATTTCGAGGATCATCGGTATCGCGAGGATGATCAGCCCGATCAAGATCGACCCCTGGGTAAAATCGCGCTGCGAGCCGCGAAACGATTCACGAATTATCGCAAAAAACGAATTGTCCAACGGCTCCGCTTCCGAAGAGCTGCTTATATCCGGCATACAAATTTAGTTAACTAAACAAAGAAAGGCGATAAGCACAAACAGGGTTGTGCCGGGGATGTCCGGGCGCGGAATATTAACTTTCCGTGACGGACACTGCAGGACGGCGGATGGTCAGACACTAGCGAGTCGCATAATTTTAAGAAATTAGCATAGCGAAGTTATTTTTGTGAAATGCAGGTCGGCTGTTGAAACAAAAATAACGTTGCTCGCCAGTGATTTTGATATATAATCGGCGACGATGTTCAAACATGACCTGGATGTGGACGCTCAACTTGCCCTGATCGAGATCCAACACGCCGCCGCCCTCAACTCGCTTATAAAGAATAGTTACGTGCACATCCGCGAATGGTCGCACTGGTTGAAAAATAATGAGCAGACCGTGGGGGAGACCGAGGAATGGGTGCGCAAAAACCAGCTTAACTTCGGCTCGGGCAACGGATATGAGATCGGCATCTGGTACCGCGGCGAGATCGCCGGCCAGATCGGTTATAACTATTTTGACCGCGAGAATCACCGTACGGAGATCGGCTATTGGCTAGGTGAGTCGTTTCAGGGAAAAGGGCTCATCATCCGCGGGTGCCGCGCCCTGATCGACAACGCATTTAAAAACATGGGTTTCAATCGTATCGAGATCAAGTGCGATACCGAGAACGCGAAGAGCCGGCGAATACCCGAACAGCTCGGTTTCAAACTAGAAGGGATCGCCCGCGGGTCCGATCGTCTCCATGACAGCTTTCGAGACCTCGCGGTTTACTCGATCCTCGCTGATGAGTGGCATGCACCAGAAACGCCCATCGACGACGGAGCCTAACCGTCATATGGTCGATCTTCACTATTTTTTAGATCCGAATGTTCAAAAACGTTATTGATGAATCGACCGAGCTCCGCATTCTCGAGGAGCGCCACGCCGGTGAAGTCTATGCATTGATGTCGGCGGATCTAAGCCGGCATCCCGAACTCGGAGAAACGTTTGCCGTCGAGTTTGTGAAGGACAAGATCAGGCACGACTTGTCATTGCACGCGGAAAGCATGGGCCTCGGTGCCGGCATATGGTATAACGGCGATCTGGCCGGGGCCATCCGATATCATGAGATCGATCTGATCAATCGCTCTACGGAACTCGGCTATTGGGTCGGTTCCGCATTTGAAGGCAAGGGCCTCGTGACAAAGGCATGCCGAGCTTTTATCGACCATGCGTTCCGCTCCCTCGACCTCAATCGAATAGTGATCAGTTGTGCCGCGCCGAACCTAAGAAGCCGGGCTGTTCCCGAACGGCTGGGATTTAAGCAGGAATTCGTCGCCCGGCAGTCCGAGCGTCTGCAGGGCGGCTTCGTCGATATGGTCATATACTCGCTATTGAAAAGCGAGTGGAGCGATCGGCAAAGCCCGGGTCTCGATAGCCGTTAGCACGTTTCTTTTTTTCACAATTCCACTTCACACACCGCATTACGGCGTCGATATCTTTTTCCAACACGCTGTCGAACCGTTATACTTTAAACGGTATGAAGATAGCGGTAGCAATGAGCGGCGGTGTCGATAGTTCGGCGGCAGCTGCGCTTTTGAAGGAGCAGGGACATGAGCTGATCGGTTTTACGATGCAGTTGTGGAACCAGCGCCGCAATATCAATGTTGATGAGCATGGCGACCCACTGCCGTCTCGCTGCTGCTCGCTGGACGATGTTTACGACGCCCGACGAGTTGCCGAGGGGCTGGGCTTTCCGTTTTACGTGCTGAATCTGGAGAAGGACTTTGAAGAATCGGTCGTCGAGCCTTTTGTTCAAAGCTATCTCGACGGCGAGACTCCGATACCGTGTGTTGCGTGCAACTCGCGTCTGAAGTTTGCGGCGCTCGATAAAATGGCGATGTCGCTCGGCTGCGACAAGGTGGCTACGGGCCATTTCGCCCGTGTCGAGTATGACGAGGCCGCGGCTCGTTATCGGCTCTTTCGAGGTAAGAATTACTTAAAAGATCAGAGCTATTTCCTCTGGGAACTCACTCAGGACCAGTTGTCGCGTTCGTATTTTCCGCTTGGTGAGATGATGAAGAGCGATGTGCGTGACATTGCCCGCGGGGCCGATCTTTACACTGCGGAAAAGAAGGAGTCGCAGGAGATATGTTTTGTGCCCGACGGCAGGTATTCCGAGTTCATAGACAGATATCTCGGGCACGAGGGCCGGTCCGATGAGCTGCCCGAAGGCGGTGACATTGTAAACACGGCGGGTGAAACGATAGGAACGCACACCGGCATTCACAGATATACGGTCGGCCAGCGGCGCGGATTGGGAATAGCTCACGAAAAGCCGTTGTATGTTGTACGGATCGAGCGGGCAAGGAACCAAATAATTGTGGGCGAAGACGACAAACTGGCGTCGCTCGAGTTCACTGCAAAAGGTGTTAATTGGATAGCTTTTGAAAGGCCGGACGAACCGGTTCGTGCAGAGGTCAAGATCCGCTACCGTCACGAGCCCGCACCGGCGACGATATACCCGCTGCCCGATGATCGGGCTCGCGTCGTATTTGATGAGCCTCAGCGTGCGATCACGCCGGGGCAGACGACGATCTTCTATGACGGAGACGAAGTGGTCGGCGGCGGCTGGATCGTCCGACAAAAAAACCATTATGACAAAACCAAAGAAAAGGCCGAGCAAGAACGCAAAAGCCGCGCAGAAATTGCTCAACGACTCAAAACTGCTCGCTGATATAAAAGCGGCAAATGAGGTGGATTCTGGCCAGGAATTCAGATCATCCGTCGTTACGCCAAGAACGAGCACCGCCATAAAGCCGCGGCCCGACAAGAAGCGCGGATAACGGCTGAGTCAGGCATTGCAATCTTGCGCGAATAAACTGGTGTGATGACAAAATCCGAGCTTCGTAAGGCCTACATGGTCAAACGGCGGTCGCTGACTCCCGACGAACTGGCTGTCGGGAGTGAACAGATAGCTCTGAACTTCTTCAATAATACTGATCTCCGTGATGTAGGCTTACTCCATTGCTTCATACAGATAGACAGGTTTAATGAGATCGATACTACCGTTATCCTAGAGCGTCTTTGGCGCGATTTTCCTAACGTTAAGACATTGGCACCACGGCTAGGCAAGGCCCCGAGCGAAATCGAAAGCGTAATATTTCAATCTTTTACTGAACTTGTCCCCAACGACTGGGGGATTCGCGAACCCACGCGGGCCGAACATGTGCCCGCCGGTAAGATCGACATGGTTCTCGTCCCGTTAGCGTGTTTTGACACAAGAGGCCACCGCGTTGGGTACGGTAAGGGGTTCTATGACCGGTTCCTCAGCAAATGTCGATCGGACTGCGCCCGTATCGGCCTAAGTTATTTTCCCCCGGTCACGGCAATCGACGACGTCGGGCCACATGACGCCGCACTCGAATTGGTGGTTACTCCGACGGAACTGTTTGTCCCACAGAGCTGAAAAAGACCCAATGCCTTAGACGACAGCGGCATCGGCCGCTTCTTCATCCTCATCGTCGGCCGTAAGGAACGCTCCAGACTCCATCTCGTCATCATCCTCAACGGGCGCGGCGATCAAAGCGGGCTGATCGTATTCGGCAGCGGCGGCTACAGCTTCTTCCTCCTGGGTTTCGCGTGCCTTCAACATACTGCAGCTTCCCTCTAGGATCGCCCCTTCTTCGACGATCAGCCTGGGACTATGAATATTGCCCATGACACGGGCGGTACGTCCGAGCTGAAGCTTTTCGCTGGCGATGATATCACCGTTCACAGAACCGTTTATCATCGCGGCCGCGACCATAATATTGGCGTCGACCTGGCCGTTTGTGCCGATGATGAGGGTTCCCGCTTCGGAGGTAACGGTCCCGATCAGATGTCCATCCACGCGGAGCATGGCGTGAAACTCGGTCTCGCCGGTAAGCGTCGTGCCGTGGCCGACGAATCCGCTAAGGCGGCCCTCTTTGATGTCGCGGGCCATCGAATCGCTTTCGGATATAGCTCGGTTGGCGGCAGTCGGCTGCGTTTCACTCGCATACCGATACGCGGGCTCAGCCTGTGGTTGTTCCTGATGATCGGTGGCTCCTGCCTGATCGGATCTGTTGCCTCTTCCCATTCTGATCATAATCCTGTACCTCTTAGTCTTATTTGGAAATGCCGTTCTGTATGGGAATCGTCGGAAACGCAGCTCCCGTGATCAGCCGCGTTGCACGCCAATCCAAGCCAAACTGTATCGA
>JBBQGO010000119.1:0-7394 GCA_038323125.1 Pyrinomonadales bacterium | reverse complement strand
AACGCGAGCTTCCAGGCATCACCTTCCTTAAGGTAGACTGCCGTACCCCAGATCGGTCCGAGTTTCTGACCGTCGCAGGTTCCTACAGCGGTTCCTTTGAACGTAAGCAGGGCAACGGTGGGCAACACGGGCGTCGCCATTCCATCAGTCAAAGCAACGCTCTTAACGTCGCACTTCTGATCGGCCCAGACTTTCAGATTGGCGTCATTTCCGAAGTGGGCAGTTCCCATCGGATCGACAAAGGCCACATCCTTGGTCATCATACTGCCGAGTTTGGCACTGTCCTTCGCCTTCCATGCTTCCCATCCGGACGTTTCCAGGGCCATAACCGCTTTAGTCAAGTCATCCGACGCTCTTTCAGCGGTCTTGGCATCGTCTTCAGCTGCGGCAGAAAGGGCATCTGCATTTTTTGGAGCTTCCTTCTTGGCGTCAGCGGCCGGTTTGGCGGGGGCAGCCGGCGGAGGCGATTTCGGATCGATGATCGCGACCTGGTTATGATAAGCGGCCTTCCAGGCATCGCCGCTGCGAACAAATAACGTTACAGCGGTCATCGGGTTTGGTATCTTTTGGCCGTCGCAGGTTCCTTCGACCGCTGCCTTTGTGACAAGCACTGCGGCATCGGGGCCGACAGGGACCATTCGCTCGTCGGAAATAGTATGGCTGGCGACTTCACACTTGGAATCCGTGATCATCTTGATCTCTTCGGACCTGCCGGTGCGTTTGCCGCCTTCAAATCCGACAAAGTTATCAGCCAACAGGCCTTCGAAGTGCTTTCCGTCTTTCTTTGCCCAAGCCTCGAAAGCCTTTTTCTCCATATCGAGCAACGCTCCCACTGTCGGGGCAGCAGCGGTAGGCTTGGCCGTGTTAGTGTTTGCAGTGTTGGCGTTGACTGCCGGTTTGTTGTCGACAGGTGCACCGCACGCAGCCACCATTAGGGCCGCTATGGCCGTCAGAATGAACAATTTGATGTTTTTCATATAGGTCTCCTCTCCGCACGTTCTGGCGGTTCACAAAAAATAAAAAGCCCGATGGATCTGTTCAACAAAACCCCCCTCGAGCGTTCCCACGTTCAACTAATTCGATGTATTTGTAGCACTACCGCTGCCACGATGTCAATAGATCAATGTTTGAAATGCCGTATGCCCGTGAATGCCATCGCGATGCCGTGCTCGTCGGCCGCAGCGATCGACTCGTCATCCTTGATCGATCCGCCCGGCTGGATGATCGCAGAGACACCGAACCCCGCCGCCTCGTCGACATTGTCGCGGAATGGAAAGAACGCGTCGGACGCGAGAGCGGAACCCGTGAGCGGCAATCCGAAACGCTCCGCTCGCATCGCCGCAATGCGGACCGAGTCAACCCTGTTCATCTGGCCTGCTCCGACTCCCAGCGTCTGGTAAGTGTTGGCAAAAACGATGGCGTTAGATTTTACGTGCTTACAAACTGTCCAGGCTAGCATCATTGAGCGGATCTCATCATCTGTTGGTTGGCGCCGCGAGACTATTGCGAGGCCGTCAGTGGTGAGTTGATGGGTGTCCTTGTCCTGAACCAGGAAGCCGCCCGAGAGCTGTTTGTACTCGTAGGGCTGAGCAGAAGAGAGAACCACCCCGTCTGCCGAAGCGGCAGCCACCCCTCCTTTGTAAGGAGGGGAGCATTTTAGAACGCGGAGGTTCTTTTTCGATTGGAGAATGTCCAGGGCCTCGGGGTCAAAGGCCGGGGCGATGACAACTTCGGTAAACACCTCGGTAACGAGCGAAGCGACGGCGGCGTCCACGTTTCGATTGAATGCAACGATCCCGCCAAATGCCGAAACGGGGTCGGTGGCGAGGGCACGCTGGTAAGCGGATGCATTCGTATCGCCGACCCCAACGCCCGAGGGATTGGTGTGTTTGATTATCGCGACCGCCTGTTCGTCGATATCCTGAACTAGGTTCCACGCAGCCTCGGCATCGACATAGTTGTTAAACGACATCTCTTTGCCATGGAGCTGTTCGGCGTCGGCGATGCCGCCTTCGTCGCCGTTATCGTAAAGGGCGGCCCGCTGATGCGGGTTCTCTCCGTATCGCAGGTCGCACACCTTGGCGAGTTCGATCGTTGGGTGGTCGGGCAGGCCGTCGGGCTGTCCTTTTTCCCCCTCAACCTCCTCCGATCCTGGCAGATCTTCGGCGTCGATGAAGACCAGGCCGCCAAGTGGGTTTAGCGGTTCGAGGCGTTCGAGGTCGTCGTTACTCAATTGCTGGGCCAGGTAAGATGAGATCGCGAGGTCATAGCTCGCTGTGCGGGTATAAGCAAGGGCAGCGAGGCGTTGGCGCGTCTCGAGCGACAGCGAACCGTCATTTTCCTTCATCTCGTCAACGATCTCGCCGTACAAGCGGGCGTCGGTGACAACGGCGACGTCGCGCCAGTTCTTTGACGCCGAGCGGATCATCGCCGGGCCGCCGATATCTATGTTTTCAACCGCGTCTTCGAGGATCACGTCGTCTTTTTCAACGGTTTCCTCAAAGGGGTAGAGGTTTACCACGACCAGATCGATCGGTTCGATCGAGTACGTCTCCATCGACGCGACATGTTCGGCGTTGTCGCGCAGGGCCAGAAAGGCACCGTGGATCTTTGGATGGAGGGTTTTTACACGGCCGTCCATCATCTCGGGAAAGCCCGTTACTTCGGCTACATCGGTCACCGTCAAGCCGCCGTCTCGCAGCGCCCTAGCCGTACCGCCGGTAGAAATGATCTCAACGCCAAACCCGGCCAAGGCATTTGCAAAGTCCGAGATACCTGTTTTGTCCGAGACGCTTATCAACGCGCGCCTGATCGCCCTTAGTTCGCTCATAAAAACAAAAAAAGCGGCCAAATCGACCGCCGTGATCCAATGATCTTACTCAAATATTTGTATGCCTCAGCACACATCCGACTCTAAAAAACAAATCTTCCGAGGAACAACAGGCTGAGCACAAGGATCATCGCATATATAATAATTTTGATTAGACTCATGAAATCCTCTATTCTGAAGCTCAGGCCATACTGCCCGCATGTAAAAAATTATTCTAGCCATCCCGCTCGGCCAATGTCAAAATGTTTTAACTCATTTCTGCTGTATCTCGCCTTCGTCCTGTGTATATTTGGCAGTGCTCAGGGCCAGAATCTGTCGGCCCGGATCAAAATCGATGCGGGGCCTCCTGCTGCCGCTTATGTTGAGGGACAGTTTCTGACGGACCGGACCGGGGCCGGAGCACGCAGCCTTTCTTTTGTGCTCGATCACGCTGGCATAACGGGACTCGGCGAGCGAATAAGCGATGTCCGTCTTGTAGCGCGAGACGGCTCGGCGGTCGCTCACCGACGGATGATGGCGGGCGAGTACCTGGCCGATGCGGATTTCACCTCATGGTCATATGCCATTGACCTCTCACCGCTCAAGAACCGGGCTGCGGCGGCACATGTCTCATGGTTGGGCCCTGAAGGCGGCATCATTATGCCGTATGACCTGCTGCCGCAAAGTGCGGGCGGCAACCGCTCCGAAAACATTACTTTGGACATGCCTCAGGGATGGATCGCATCTAGCGCCGAGCGTCGAACGGCACAAAATATGTTCGATGTCGCGGATAGCGATACTGCGGTCATCTATATCGGAAAGGGCCGCCGTGAGCGATCGATCAACGCGGGCGGGTCGCATCTTCAGCTCAGCCTGTCGGGTGAATGGCTGTTTTCCGATGAAGAGGCAGCCGCAATGGCCAGGTCGATCTACGCCGACTACTCACAACTGTTTGGTTCCGCCCCCGCGGGTGACGTATTTATCGGCATCAGCAAGTTCCCGATCGCCATGGGAACGGGACAATGGGAGGGCGTCACCCGTGGGCGGACCGTCACTATCATTTCATCGGATATGCCATTCAAAAATCAGTCGCCGCAGCTCCTGCATGAACAGTTGCGGCACGAGATCTTCCATCTGTGGATACCAAACGGTCTAAACCTCACCGGCAGATACGACTGGTTTTACGAGGGTTTTGCCGAGTACCGGGCCCTCAAGGCCGGCGTGATGGCAAACAGTATCCGGTTCGACGACTTTCTGAACACACTCGCTCGTGCATACGACATTGACCGAAGACAAAAACGAGATATCTCGCTTATTGATGCTTCTAAGGACCGTTGGAGCGGAGCGAACACAAACGTTTACGCACGCGGCACCCTGGTCGCGTTTTTATGCGATATCGCATTGCTGGACAGATCAAAAGGCAGACGATCGGTCGATGATGTCCTTCGCGAGATCTATAAAAGGCACCGGCGGAGCGAGCCTTCTCAGGACGGCAATGCCGCGGTGCTTGCGGTTCTCAGAAATTACGACGAACTGGGGCCCATAATAAATCACAATATTACAGGTGCGATGAGCCTCGATTGGGCTGTACTGCTTCGCTCCGCAGGGCTCGCGGCTGACAGCGCCGGACGACAGACAAAGCTGGCCGCAGCGGCCAGGCTGACGGGGCGGCAAAAGGATTTATTGAATAAATTGGGTTATAATAACTGGCGAACGACTCCTAAACTCCGTCAATGAGCATACGTAATTTTATTTTTATCGGAATTATCTTTTCATGTATTTTGCAGCTCGGCTGCGGGATCATGGATGTCGATGTCTTTGGACAGAACGACACCGCCACAGTAATCGCAAAGACCGCTCAGATCCGTACATCCTACGCTGTGGTCGCAGCCGACCTGCTGGAAGTAAAGCGCGGCGACAGGCTGGATGTCATCGATCAGGTCGAATTTGAAAAGGTGCCGTGGTACCGGGTCCGTGCTCGTGACGAGGCCCTTACCGAGGGCTGGATCGAGGCCCAGAACGTAATCACAAGCGAGACGCTCGAAAAGTCGAAGGCACTTGCCGCGGAATTCAAGGATCAGCCTCCGCAAGCCGGCGGGGCCATTCGTGCGGCATCGAACCTGCGTGCCGTACCGGACATGAGTCCCGAGAATATTCTGTTCAGGCTGGCCAACGGTTCGACATTTGAAATCATGTCGTGGAAATTTGTTCCTAAACAAGAGGTTCCCGACGTTGACGATGCACCCAAAGGCCAACAAAAGACCGGAAAGCGTTCCAAAAACGCCGATCTTGAAGCTGCAAAAGTGGGCGAACCAGAGAAACTCGAGGATAAATACGACATCTGGTATCAGGTAAAGCTCGATCCCTCAGTTTCGCCTGCGCCTGCCGGCTGGCTATTCGGGCGACAGGTCGAACTTCAGGTTCCGATCGACATCGTTTTCTTTCAGCAAAATAACCGCAAGTTCGTTACCTGGCAGCGGCTCGATGCAGATTCAGCCAATAAGGTCGGTGTTGGGGACAAGGCGCTCGCTCCCGGAAGCTGGGTTATCCTTGCCCGAAACAACTTTTCCAAAGCCATCAATGGTGTGGAGCCTGATTTTGACAGCATCCTGGTCCTGGCGTTTGATAAGTACGAGCAGAGCTATTACACGGTGTGGCGAACTTCGCCGGGCACCGAAGTTTGGGGAACGCTGCCTCTCAGGGTGGACGGCAAGGCCGACAATAAGACTTTCTCGGTGTTGATGCGCGGCCCCTCAGGCGAGATGGACGAGAAGCGTTTTGTGGTCTTCAGGGACAAGAATCGTTTACGCGTTACCCCGCCCGAGGGCGTCACGCAATACGAGACCAAGATCCCGAAGCGTTAAAAAGACATGACTGAGGAAGACACCGAGATCTTTGAGATCGAGATCACCGATTCGCTCGACCTGCATTCGTTTGACCCAAGGGATGTCAGGGCCGTAGTCGAGGCATACCTTGCCGAGGCCCATAAGAAGGGCTTTTCAATAGTTAGGATCGTTCACGGAAAGGGTGTGGGGATTCAGCGTGAGATCGTCAGAAAGGTTCTATCCGAAACTGATTTTGTAAGGTCGTTCAAGAACGCTCCCGAGTTCTCAGGCAGTTGGGGGGCCACCATCGCGAAACTAGACGTATGAGCTATCGATCCTCAATTACGTCTGCCCAAACTTCATCTTCGGTCATCGATTCGGCATAGTGGACCGGCATAAGTGCTTTCTGCTCTTTTATCTGCCGGCTAGCCTCGTCCAGTTCCTTACCAAGAGCCAGGCATTTCTTTTCAAGCGATCGAATATACTTTTTCCGTTCGCGGTCTAACCGGTCGACGTAGAATAGGTACGTGAACTGCAGACCGACGATGCCGATCAGGACAAGTGAAAGTCCGATTAGAAGGTACATGATCATAAAGTTCACGCCCGATGCCGCTTAGCTCTTTTCTCGAATTATACCTTTGACCTCGCCCAAAGGAGAAGTAAAATCTAATCAAAGAAGTTATTTTCGGAGATTTTATGCGTCAAGACATCGTAAATTCAAATCCGGACGCTCCGGTTCTTGATCGCCGCGAGTTCTTCGTCACGTCGATCTTGGCTGCCGGGACGTTTGCGGCGGCTGTTTTGCCTATTCAGGCTCAAACGCAGATCAAAACGGACGACGCTGGACTTATTACCGGTGAGGTCAAGATCCCTGTTGCCGACGGCGAGTTTCCGGCTTATCGGGCGATGCCGAATAAGAAAGGGGGCAAGTTTCCCGTAGTCATCGTCGTACACGAGATCTTCGGTGTCCACGAATGGATACAGGACGTTTGCCGGCGGTTTGCCAAGCTTGGATATCTCGCGATAGCTCCGGCGTTATACGCACGCCAGGGTGAGGTAAAGGATCTCAAGGACGCCCGCGAGATCAATCGGGAAGTGTATTCCAGGATACCCGACACCCAATCAATGTCCGATCTCGACGCGGCGGTCGCGTGGGCATCGAAAAATCAGGGCAATAGCAGAAAACTGGCAATCACAGGTTTTTGCTGGGGTGGACGGATCACCTGGCTCTACGCCGCACATAACCCCAAAATCAAGGCCGGTGCAGCGTGGTATGGCCGCGTTGTTCCGACCGCCAACTCGCCTGTAAGCGCAGCACAACCGACAACACCGGTCGATCATGCGAAGGGCCTCAAGGTACCGGTCATTGGCCTGTATGGCGGAATGGACAAGGGGATTCCACTCGATGGCGTCCAGCGTATGCAGGACGAACTAAAGAAAGGGAGATCCAAGTCGGAGATCGTGGTATTTCCAAATGCGGACCATGGTTTTTTTGCAGATTACCGCCCGTCCTATAATAGAGAGGCATCAGAAGACGCATGGTCCAAGGTTATCGCATGGTTCGAGAAGTACGGGGCATCGTAGTTTAATGGCCCGACTTTGGAATTCGTGAGTTCGGATTTCAACTTCCATTGAGCCTTTTAGAATACGTGAAAGAAGATCAAAATTGGATATACACCAAAAATGAACACACCTTCGCTTAAATTAATGTACACACTGCTCTGTGACGATGTCCGTATTGAAATGGGCAATAAGATCTC
>JBBQGO010000118.1:0-7425 GCA_038323125.1 Pyrinomonadales bacterium | reverse complement strand
CTTTTCACAGGACCAACTCGACGACATCGCATGGAACCTTAACACACGCCCTCGAAAGTCCCTTCAATGGAAATGCCCGGCCGAACTCTTCCTTCCCGAAGGCTCTTTCGACTTTGTCGCCTACTGGTCTGATAAACTTAACCCACTTGCACTTGGTACTTGAAAGCACCGGAGAAAAGATCGTAATATCTCAAGGTAAAATGACTCGATCTGTAAAGCCAATACGACCAGTCAAATGATATCACCCAGTGTTTATAGGCATTTCGTTCCTTTGGCGAGTGAGATCCCAGGGAGTGCGGGTCACCCGGGAGTGATCAGTACCCACATGATGCTATTGTTCTAAGAAAAGACTGATCTGGTCGTCAGCTTCCTCAAACCCCTGAGGAAACCATCGATACTTGCAAAGATCGCACTTCCCAGTTTCACCGAAAACAACACCCTCCGCCTCAAGCATCTCTTGCTGTAAGTTGAGCGGTATGGTTAGCCGCCCGGTCGAGCATTTGCCCTGCGAATTGATCACGCGCTGCCACGGCACGTCCTCGCTATCGGCTCCATGCATAACATACCCAATGGTGCGGGCGGTATACCCTTTGCCGAGGATCCTGGCGAGTTGGCCATAGGTCATTACCTTTCCGGTCGGTATCTGACGAACTAGCTGGTAGACGCGTTCACGGTAGGTTTTATCGTTGACATTCATCGGGTCACAGCTCGCGAAGCATCGTCCGAGCGGGTGCTCCATCGCCCCCGGCTCCGATATATTTTAGCGGCATGCAGATTATCTCGTAGTCGCCGGCCGGGACCTCGCGGAGGTCGACGCCTTCGAGAATGACGATCTCTTTTTCGAGCAGAGCGATGTGGACCGGGTGGCCGGGAGACCCGCTCTTTTCGATCGACAGATAATCGATACCGACGAGCACCATTCCGCTGTCGGCCAGGAGGCGGGCCGTTTCGGGCGACAGATACGTGTATTCGGTTCGAAAGCCAAGCTCCGGCTCGGCCCAGAACCCTGAGTTGCGAGTTTTGAACAGGATACGCTCGACACCCGTGATATCGCCGACGTGCTGCGGCTCGATAGCATCAATGCTCTCGTCGATCTCGATCACGCGACAGGGCCCGACGAGCTTCTGTGGATCGATCTCATGTACGCGGAGCGAGCCGTCGATAAAATGATTTGGAGCATCGACATGGGTCGCCGTGTGAACGCCCATAGTGATCTGCGATACGTTCGCTGATGAAGAACCGTCCGCGATCGACTTGAACGCTGTTATCTGGACGCCCGGATCGCTTTTGTAGATCGGGGTCTCGCTGCTGATAGGAACTGTAATATCGTAAATTTTCGTCATGGACTGAGCATAATTGAAATGCGTCCCTCAAACAACATTTGCATTTACGTCACTTTTCTATTTACGCTAAACAAATGATGAAAATAACGCACGAAAAGAGTAATAAGAAGGGGTCCTTCCTGGTCGAAGAAAAGGGCGAGCGGCTGGGACAGCTCGATTATCGCTCATCCGCTGAGGGCGAAATCACGATCTATCACACCGAGGTAGACACAGAGCTCCGCGGCGAAGGCATCGGCGGAGACCTGGTGGCTGCGGCAGTTGAGTTTGCTCGTGAAAAGGATCTGAAGATAATCGCAACCTGTCCGTACGCAAGAAAAGTGATAGCGGAAAACCCGAAATTCCAAGACATCCTGGTTTGATCGTTCGGCCCTGGTTTGCGGCTTTGCGTGAAAACGCTTTTTTGTTTGGCCTAAACTTCTCCATGATCCGGATATCCGCCTCAAGCTACTCAAATACCGCACCGCTGGTGTGGTCGTTTCTTTATGGACAGAATCACGGCAAGGCAGAACTGATACTTGATAACGCACCCGCACGTTCGGCTGAACTGCTCGAACAAAACCGCGTTGACGCTGCTCTCGTCCCTGTGATCGCGTATCAGATGATCGACGGCGCGAGGATCATACCGGATGTCTGTGTCGGCGCCCGCAAGCGTGTTCGCAGCGTGTGCCTGGTGACGAAAGGCGAAGACCTCGCCGATGTACGCTCAGTTTCGCTCGACACATCATCGCGTACGTCGGTCGTGCTGACCAAGATCATATTTTGCGAGTTTCTGGGTTTCGCACCCGAATGGCGATCTGCCGAGCCTGACATCAAAGCGATGCTGCAAAAGTCCGATGCCGCACTCCTAATCGGCGACCCGGCCCTGGCTATTAGTTCCCGTCGCGGCGATTCGACCCTTCGGACCTTCGATCTTGCCGAATTGTGGCACCTCCATACAAACTTTGGATTTGTTTTTGCGATGTGGATGACGCGGAAAGATACGTACCCGATCGACCTGGCCGCCGCCCGCGACGAGGGACTTCAGCATCTGGACGCGATCATTGCCAACTACCAGACCGACATCGGCCTCGGCCCGGATGAGATGCGGGAATACCTGTCAGAAAATATCTCTTACTCGGTGGACCCATCGATGCAGCGGGGTATGGAGCTGTATTTCGAACTCGCCCACAAAAATCACCTGATCGATAAAAACAAAGCCCTCAGGTTTGTGGCGTAACAATTCGAAACGGCGGCCGGAACGCTTAGCGTCGAAACGTCTCGTCAAGCGGGAGCGGGCGTTTGACCTCTTCGTAGAGCCGTTCGCCATCGACCTTGCCATCATTTGCCTTGAGATGTTCGACCACGATCAATGCGATGTGTATACGGCGGTCGATGTCTTTCACATTGGTTACGAGGTAGATGAGGCTGCGCTGGCGGCCGGGTGTTAGGGCATGGAACATTCGGTCGCCCTTCGGGTCTTGGCGCATGACCTCAGCAAACTCCTCGGGCATCGGCAGGCCGTATTTGCTCTCGTCTTTTACGAGCAGGACATCGACCTCGTCACCTGCAACAACACCGACCTCGTCGCGTTTCTTTTTATTTACGATGATGTAAAACTGCTCGCCCCACGGCATCAAAGCGCACTGAAAGCTGTCACCTCCGTTTATCGAGCACACCACACGCCGAAACTTGCCCTCGAAACGGAATTTATCTGCGACGTCCTTGCCAACGATGAGATAGTGCCAGCCCGAGTCGGACGTTGACCTGGTCAGGATCGTTTTAAATTTAACTCGCTTTTGCTCTTTCTTCATCGCGTTTGCGGATCCTTGTTCCTGAAGCCGGCCGCATATAGTTTAAGTTCGTAGTTTGTTAAAATAAAGTCGATGACACAGTCAATACAGCCGATACTCGACAAGGCCCTGGCTGGTGAGAGATTACTCACCGAAGATTGCACTGCCCTGCTCGAATCGCGAGACTTTGTCCGTATCGGCCTCGCCGCGGACGAGATACGCCAACGCAAAAATCCGGGCGATGTGGTCACATACATCATCGACCGCAACATTAACTATACAAATGTCTGCAACGTGGTTTGCACGTTCTGTGCATTTTATCGGCGGCCCGGCAAGCCCGACACGTACGTCCACTCGATCGACGAGATCTGTAAACGGATCGACGAGACCATCGAACTCGGCGGCACCGGCGTGCTGATGCAGGGCGGGCTGCACCCTGATTTTAATATTGAGTGGTACGAGGACCTGTTGAGGACGCTGCATGCGAGGTACCCGAAGTTTCAGCTCCACTGCTTCTCACCGCCCGAGATCCACAACATCTCGCTCATATCAAATCTTGATTACGTCACCATCATGCAGCGGCTCAAGGACGCCGGCCTAAACTCAATGCCCGGTGGGGGCGGCGAAATTCTCGACGACGAGGTCCGCGCACGTGTCTCGACCAAATGCAACACGCAAGAGTGGCTCGACGTAATGCGGGCCGTTCACAAGGTTGGCCTGATCTCGACGGCGACGATGATGTTCGGGATAGGCGATAGGGTCGAGCACCGCGTTAGACATTTACAGCGTGTCCGCGACGTACAGGACGAATCGCTGGCACTAAAAGCAAAATACGGCACGGGCGGAGAATTTACAGCCTTCATCCCGTGGACCTTTCAACGCGAGAACACAGCATTGGGTCGCAAGATCACCGAGGAGCCGACCGGTATCGATTATCTGCAGATGCTCGCCGTCTCACGCCTCTTCCTCGACAATGTCCAGCACATACAGGCATCGTGGCTGACTCAAGGCCTAAAACTCGGCCAAACCGCACTCCGCTTCGGCGCCGACGACATGGGCTCGATCATGATCGAGGAAAACGTAGTCTCCGCCGCCGGTGCCGACAATGAAGCGAACGAGAGGGACTTGAGGTTTCAGATTCGCGAAGCCGGTTTTATCCCTCAGCAGCGCGACATCCTCTATAAAAACGTTAATCGCGATGGCATAGACGATATCGATCAAAAGAAGTCGATGCCGCTGAAGCAGCTGAGTGTCGCGTTTGCGGATTAGGTAAGGTGCTGCGTATGAACCGGGTTTCTAACCGTTTTCTTATAACAGCCTTGAGCTCTATCGCCTTAGGTGCGCTTGCAATCGTTCCGGTTGTTCGGAGTGACAACGGCTATGCCGCAGGTTTTGTATTTTTACCGATCGCATGCCTTCTCGCATTCCTGAGTTTGATACTTATTTTTGCTGGTCTCGTCTTAATTGCCAAAACTCCGGGCCCATATCTTTTAGTGGCCGCATTGCTAATTCCGGGTTCATTCATAGGGGCGGCGTTGGTCGCAAAGAACCTTGAATTAGGGGCCTATCGTGAAGAGCCGATGGAACCGTTGACCCCGAGTGTCTCGAATATAGTCCTTTTGAAGAAAAAAATAACAAATGATGAGGTCAACAGTTTCTGGAATCAAACCTTATCGACAGAACGGGAGGATAGCAGAGGACATGATCATCTTCCCGGAATTCGAGGTATCACGCGACTGCCGGCCAAGGATGGCCATGAAGTCGTAGAATTCGGATTCTTTCCAGACGCGACTGAGGAACAGCGACAATTCGTGTATTCGCGCGTCCGATCCTCTCCGCTTGTATTTGAATTGTTGGAAAATGTTTCGACCGACGAGTACATGCCTAGAGATGATACACCGTCAAGCGACGACAGGCCAAAGAAGCAGGTGAGTGTGAATGGAATTATCAAAAACTGAGCGGAACTCGCGTTAACCCAATTTGCTTGTTGCTCGCGTTGGATATTTGCTGAAATCAGCGCTGAACGCGATGCAGGAAGTACAGCATATTACAGATGCAGACGGTAAACCCACAGGGGTAATTGTTCCAATTGAAGTCTGGGACGAGATCGGATCCGGTTCTTTGCGCGACCGTATAAATGACTTGAAGCGCCTTTTCAAGAAGACCCAGTCACTGCCCAACGTTAAGTCTGTTTCTGAAGTCGGCGCCTCGAACGAGATCGACTACATCCGGGCCCTTAATATACGGTCGTCGGAGTAGCCGTTACCTCCGCGAAATTTTCTTGTCAACTTGTCAAGAAAACAGTAAAATGCCTTTATGAAGAGCCTACCTGTCGGTGAGATCAAAGCTCAATTCTCTGAGATACTCGAAGACGTCAAAAACGGCGAGACGGTCGAGATCGTCTACGGCAAGAAACGCACGCCTGTGGCACGCATCGTTCCAATAACCGACAAGCCAAAAAAGAAGAAACGGAAGCTCGGCATTCTTGACGGTAAAATGAAAATAGTCTTTGCAGATGATTTCAAGATGACTGAAGAAGAGTTCATAACCATGCAATGAGATATCTCATAGACACTCACGTCTTGTTGTGGGCAACAGGTCAGTCGCACAGACTTCCGAAAAATGTCACAGCGATAATCGAGAATATGGAAAACGATGTTTTCGTCAGTGCCGTTACCTTTTGGGAGATAGCTATCAAAACCCGCCGGGGCAAACTCGACATCGGTGGCCGTTCGGCAGAAGAACTGTTACGCCGAGCGTCATCGATGGAATTGCAAGTTATCGACATTCAGCCCGTTGAAGCGGCGACCTGCGACAGACTACGAGAAGACACCCATTTCGACCCGTTTGACCGCATGCTCATCTGGCAGGCGATCTCGCGAAAGATGACCCTCATAAGCGGCGACGCTGAATTCAAACGCTTCGTTCCGGACGGGTTGAAGTTGCTGTGGTAATCAGCCTACAATGCAGGCTATTCCGGTTTATAGCTCACCGCTAAACAGGGAGAAAACATGTCTCGAAGTCAATCACCGTTTGATCTAGCCGATCGAGGAAGAGCTTGGCGGCGGGGACATCCTGGTCAATAGGTTGGCCGGTACAGCCGTATTATTAACCTCGGCGGCCTCAGGAATTGTGACCGGGACAACGATTCTGGTTGACGGCGGATACTCCGTCTCGTAAAAAGGTTATATGCGCATCCTTACCTGTCCGATCTTGCTGATCTGCGTTCTGATGATGTCACACGCTGTGTCGGGTGCTGACGATCTGGTTGGTGCGTTAACGGTTGATGGCCAGGACGTACCTTTTCGCCACATCCGCGCGCTGCTGCACGACAATGCCGAAGGCCTTCTCCCGTCACCTACGCAGATGCGGCTGCTGCTTACTGATTTAGAAGTTCCTATCGAGTCGCTGTATGGCCTTTATTTTCTGCCCGCGGGGGATCTGGGGAGGCAGGGCAAGGCGAAGGTCTTACTGCTCCAGTTTGATCCGGCCAATTATAGCGACGTCGATATGACGATCCTTCTGCCCGATGGCATCCAAACCGTCACAAACCGGCTCAAGATCAAGGATCTCAAAATAACTACTGACAAGGTTAGTGGTGAGTTTGAATACGAAGACACCGACTCCGCACCTTCGAGCATGCTGCCGGTTTTTAAGTTCGGATATCGCTTCAGCACCGATCTACACCATCCACCTCGGGTGACTGAAGATCTCAAGGGCCGAGCTGCTCTCAACAGCTCTCAGGTCAAGGTCCTTCGTGCATACGCCCAGACTCTCGCAATGGGTGACTTTGTGAAATTGCGGTCGCTCTCGTCTGAAAAGGCCAATCGGAAAGCCACAGAAGATCTCGCCCGGCAAGGTGCCGGTGCTAAGAAGCTTTACATGCAGTCGGGGGCTGAGGTTGTAAAACTGGTCCCAAAGGTGACACGCGTCGTCGTGCGAGGTAACAGTGCGGTCGTTATCATGCCTGACAACAGAACATTTGTTCTTGTATTAGAAAATGGCGTGTGGAAAGGAGATTAACGAGAGTGTCAGGAGGTAACATGGAGCGATCGACAAAACCCGCGTACATTTCACATTACGGCATTCGCGCTCAGCACTACGGCGAGATGATCGAGTGGTATAAGACGGTATTTGGCGCCAGGGTCCAGCATCAAAATGAATTCCTTGCGTTTATGACTTTCGACGATGAGCACCACCGTCTCGTCATATTTGAGGACCCGGAGACTGTGGACAAACCTGCAACGGCCGCAGGCGTCGATCATGTCGGTTATGGCGTGGCAAGTTTCGGTGACCTAATCCGGAATTACGAG
>JBBQGO010000117.1:0-7459 GCA_038323125.1 Pyrinomonadales bacterium | reverse complement strand
TACAGGGACTTCTGCGCCGACAATTTAAATCTCGCGGTTTATTCGTAATAAATGGGAAAAAATGGAAAGCGGAAAGGCGAATTCCGTTTCCATCCGAATCTGTCTGGCTAGGAAATTTTCGATCAGATTAATGAAGGCCCGCAAAATCTACATCGAGTACCTGCGTACCCCAACAAAGCGGTATGTCCAAAAGGAACTGAGTTCGAAGGCGGTTACTGTTACTACGATTGTGGAGGTTTGAGACCTGCGTAAATCCCATGAAATCCCGTTTCCATTTGTTTGCGTCAATATTCCCGGTCCTGCTGTTGTGCCTAAGCATAAGCGGCCAGTTCAAAGGGAGCACTGCTAAACCTGCGAGTTGCGAGGAAAACGGGGCACGTCTGGAGAAGAACGGGCGATCGTTGGAGGGCGGCCTTGATGGTCACGATTTGCTCATTATTGCCCGCCCTGGAGACGGAGAGAGTTCCGATCAGTATAAAGGTCGCCTTCACATTGCAAGAGAATATATACTGGCTAAGTTTCCCAGGTTGCACGCCCAGCAGATATTTGTCATTGATGGCAGATACAGGCGGGGTTCTGGAAGCGTAGAGTTCTATATCGGCGAAAGCTAGTCGACACATTGCTCATTAAGAAGAATAAGCCACTCTGCGTCGACTGTTGCGAACAAGATCGCCCAAAGCCTTCCACAAAATGGAAATCTGTCAAAACCAAAAGAAGGGCTGGATGACCAGGACCCATCTCAATCGGTATGTCCAAAAGGAATTGAGCTCAAAGCCGGTTATTGTTGCGACGATCGTGGAGGTCTAGTTTGTACAGTGTAGATTTGGTGCTTGTTGCTCCTCGGGCTTTGCCCGTATATTTGCCCAAGAGTTGTGAACGTTTTTAAATACGTGCGTTTTGCGTTTCCCCTGATGTTGATCTCGGCCCTCCTCGGATGCACACGCGAGGTGGACACGACGTTGCCTGTACCCCTTGCAACGCCGACGGCTGCCACATCAGCTTCGCCTCTCGAAATCGAGGAAGTATTGAGACCGGACAAAGCAGGGACCAAGCCTCGTTTTGCTGAAGTTATTGATGAAAAGATCAAAGCAACAGGAATCGGGCGGCTCAGAAACTCAGTGATTGGTAAAGATGACATCGAGTTGAGCGTTTGGAATGGTTTCGGGCTGACGACACTCGAGGGTTACGTGCTTAAGCGCGAGAAAGGAGCGTGGTCGGGACGCCGGTTGTATGAGGATTATGTTCGAGGTGAGTTTGTTGTACGCATCGTGTCTGTCGAGACACCGCACATTGGTTGGGAAGCACTTTGGGTCGCTCTAAAAACCCGTCGCGTTTTGAGTCTTCCGGATGCTGAGTTGATCAAGTGCAACGGGAAAATGCAGGATGGCTTCACGATCGTCGTAGAGATAAGAAAGGGCCAGGACTATCGCACCTACGCTTACGAGAATGCGGATGGCGTATGCCCGGAAGCTTCTGACGTGTCAGCAATCTTTGACAGCATCAAAGCCGCCTTCGAACCATGCTCGCGAGAATAACCAAGATCGAGAGAATAAAGAAATCATCTCATCCGCAAAGTCTTCGAAGAATACCTTCGGATCCATCTAGAGCGGTATATCCAAAAGGAACTGAACTCGAAGCCGGTTATTGTTACGACGATCGTTGAAGTGGAGTAAACTAGGAAGGATTTTGTACTAAGTTTGCACGGGGTCATTGTTGGTGATACATTTCCCGTGCCTTTTGGTTTATGTCCAGCTCTGCCAAATGGTCATCGAAGACAAACAAATGATCAATACTTGCGAGGTGAATAGATAGATGTCGTCTCTACTAGGACTTGACTCGACGCCGGAAGAAGCCGCGAAAGCAGCGTCAATCGCTAAACAGGCAAATGTAGTTTTTATACTAAGTCTGATCAGTATTCTGTTTTGTTGCCTAGGTGGGATCATCGCGAGTGTTATGGCCAATCGCGCGAAAGACGATGCCGCAGCAGGTAACGTAGAATCCGCACAACGAAATATGAATTTTGCTATTGGGTGGATGGTTGTAACCTACATTGTGGGATTGGGCGGGATAATGGGACAACTGAGCGGTGTAAGGTGATCGCACGCTCGGGTGCAAACCCCGTGGAAGCGTTTGGCCTATTCATTAAAACCCGCGTAGCGGGTGTCAGCCCGTGCGAACCCATGAAGTCGATAAATATGTTCGCCCCAGCGGTTAAGGTCTATCGCCGTCTACGACGGCTCTAATCTTTCTACGGCCTATCCCACGGGTTTGCACTCTTTCCAAGGGTTTGCACCCGTGGCTTTATGCTGCTACCCGCTACGCGGGCATTGATCGCCCCACGGGTTTACACCCTCTCCACGGGTTTGCACCCGTGCCTTTATACCGATACCCGCTACGCGGGCATTGGATTGGTAAGGGTTGGACAGCAAAAGGATGGATTGGAAAAACAAAATCGTATTTCTGACGGGGGCGTCGAGCGGGATCGGCGAGGGGTTGGCGTTGGCTTTGGCAAAGCGGGGTGCGACGTTGGGGCTGGTTGCTCGTCGCGAAGACCTGCTGCATAAGCTGGAGCGAGAGTGTGAAAAAGCTGGGGGTCGAACACGTATATTTGCTTGCGATGTGATGGACGAAGATGCGGTGACGAAGGCAGCGTCCGAGCTTGTTTTTGAGTTTGGCCGCATAGACATTTTGATCGCGAACGCCGGAATAGCGGGCAATGACGCGGAAACGCGGGCACTGCGGCCAGCTTCGGTGAAAAAAGTCATCGATACTAACCTACTCGGTGCGGTAAACGCGGTGCACGCAGTTTTGCCGCAGATGCTCGAGCGCGGTTCCGGGCAGCTTGTCGCGATATCAAGTCTCGCCGGTTTTCGCGGGCTTCCGCGTTCAGCGGCCTATTCGGCAAGCAAAGCCGGAATGACCGCTTTTTTTGAGAGTGTTCGCCTCGACACCAAGCATCTGGGCATCGATGTCACGATCATCCAACCCGGCTTTATCCGCACGCCGCTGACAAGCGGGCGAACGCACAAAATGCCGTTCCTTATGGAGCTCGGCGACGCAATCCCTCATTTCATCAAAGCGATCGAAAAAAAGAAGCGGTTCGCCGCCTTCCCATGGCAGCTCGCGACGATCGTGCGTGCCGGTAAGTTTATGCCGTCGTGGCTATACGACCGCATCGCCGGCCGGGCGAGGTATCGGGAATAGTGAACAGTGAATAGTGAATAGGGAACAGTGTGAAGAGGTGATGGTGGATAGTCGGTAATACCCGCAATTTGATTAAAGGCGGTTGATATCGGACAATGAATTCTTTCCCACGCGCAGCCAAACCTCACGATGGATCTATTGCAAGCAATCATTCTCGGCATTGTGCAGGGATTGACCGAGTTCATCCCGATCAGCTCTACGGCCCATCTCGTTTTCGCCAGCCGCGTTACAAACCTTTATAACGGCAATGCCGAACAGATCACAGCGACGATGGCTGTTATCCAGTTGGGGACGCTTGCGGCTGTCTTTATTTACTTTGCCTCGGATATCTGGGGAATTTCGTCAGCCTTTGTACGTGATCACTTTGCGTTGCTATCGGGCAAACGCGGCATGAGGTTCTCTGGCACGGACGGCGTACGGCCCATATGGCTTTCGAATGAAGCGTGGCTTGGCTGGCTCATCATTATAGGGTCGATACCGATCGGCGTTGCTGGGGTCTTGTTTAAAGACACTATCGAGGGCAGCGGCACCAAAAACCTTTGGTTTATCGCAATAATGCTGATCGCGATCGGACTGCTGCTCGGCGTCGCGGAGATCGTCGGAAGCCAGCGTAAGGAGATCAGACAATTTGGAATGATCGACGCGATCGTTGTGGGTTTCGCACAGGTGCTGGCGTTGATGCCCGGAGCCAGCCGTTCGGGATCTACGATCATGGGCGGCCTGTTTGCCGGGCAAAAGCGAGAGGCGGCCGCACGATTTTCTTTTCTTTTGTCGATCCCGGCCATTACCGCCGCCGGTCTGCTGCAGTTGCGGGAGGCGATCTATATATTGCCGGAGGGGAGCTTTGTGCCTTTGTTCGTTTCTACCGTCGTCTCCGGCATAGTCGGTTATCTCTCGATATGGTTCCTGCTTGCGTTTCTTCGGCGTAATTCAACACTGATCTTTATTATCTATCGCGTGATACTCGGGACCGTCATCCTCGTCCTGCTGTGGCAGGGGATGATCAGTCCGGTCGTGGTTTAGAGGGCGTTTAGGACTGTAAGGAAGTTTCACGCAAGGCTCGCTGAGAACGCAAAGCAAGAGATGATCGCTGCGACGCGGCAGCCCGTCGAGGGTCGCTTGACGGAGAGGCTCAGGAAGGATCGATGGTGAACAAACGTTGGAGTATACGCAAGCATGACGCGGCAGCTGTGAACAGGCTTGCGGATGAGTTGAATGTGACGCCGCTTGTTGCCGCGCTGCTCATCACCCGCGGCCATGGGACCGCAGCAAACGCGTTCCAGTTTCTCAACCCTTCACCGGAACAACTGCACGAACCATACCTGTTAAAGGGCATGCGTGAGGCCGTTGCGCGTATCGAGAAGGCGATCGCGGCTGGCGAGAAGATCTTGATCTGGGGCGATTACGACGTTGATGGCACCACCGGCACGGTATTGCTGCGTAAGATGCTGTCGCTGCTCGGTGCCCAGACGGGCTTTCATGTTCCCAATCGCTTTACCGAAGGCTACGGTATCAATATACCCGCTCTCGAACAGGCACATAAGGATGGATACTCACTCGTTATAAGTGTCGATTGCGGCATCCGCAGTTTTGAGCCGCTCGAGTGGGCACGCGATCACGGCCTAGACGTCATTGTCACCGACCATCATCTTTCCGACGAGATCCGCGGCAATCCGCCCGCCGTTGCTATCGTTAATCCAAATCAGGCCGGCTGTACATACCCCGATAAACATCTCGCCGGCGTCGGCGTCGCATTTAAGCTCGCACATGCATTGCTTCGCGAGCACAACCTCGAACAAGAAGTGCCGGCTTTCCTAAAGATCGCCGCCATCGGCACGGTTGCAGATGTGATGGACTTGACGGGCGAGAATCGTGCGATCGTAGCGATGGGTTTGCTCGATCTGCCAAAGACCGACAGCTACGGACTCAAAGCGCTGATGGAGGTCGCGGATTGCCGTTCTGACATGACTAGCTATCACATCGGCTACCGCATCGGCCCCCGGATCAACGCGGCCGGGCGAATGGATGTGGCTCGACATGTTATCGAATTATTTGAGGAGCCTGATTTTGCTAAGGCACGTACACTCGCCGGTATTCTGGACAGCCGCAATCGCGAACGCCAGCAGGTGCAGCAAAAGATAACGGAACTGGCTCTGCTCGAAACGATCGAGCGCGATTCCAAACATTTTGTCGTCGTCGCTGGCGAAGGGTGGCATCAGGGCGTGATTGGCCTCGCGGCCTCGCGTATCGCGGAAAAGCTCTGTCGCCCCGCGATCGTTATCTCACTCAAGGACGGCATCGGCCACGGCAGTGCCCGTGGAATAAGGAATTACCACCTGCTCAATGCTCTCGATAGCTGCAGCGACCTCTTTGAACAATACGGCGGTCACGCGGCCGCTGCTGGTATGAAGATCAAGGCGGACAATATAGACGAGCTTAGGATCCGTCTAAATCAGCACGCCGCTTCGACGCTTACCGCCGATGACCTTGTACCTGTTTTGAACATCGACGCCCTGGTCACATGCGAAACGCTCGGGCTAGACTTGGTCGAGACGCTCGCCGCCTTTGAACCGTTCGGGGCCGGCAACCCAAAGCCCATATTTGTCACTCGCGGCCTGAGCATCCGTGACGATCCGTATGTGATGAAAGACAAGCATCTCAAGCTAAAGCTAAGTGCTGAGGGAGGCAAACAGTTCGAAGCAGTCTGGTGGGACGGCGTTGAACGATCAAAGGGGCAAACTCTGAAACCCAATACTCGCATCGAATTAGCTTACGTAGCCGAGGCCAATTCCTGGCAGGGAAACACCCGCCTGCAACTTGTAGTCGAAGATTTAAGAGCGGATAATTGATCGAGTGCCTGATATTCAACCCCACAAAGCTCCGGAATACCGGTTTCGATCAAAACTACCGCAATACGTCCGCATTGCGGCGATAGGTGCGCTTGGGGCGACGATACTTGCGGTCGCTATCGGGTTTTATCGTGAAACCTCGAAACCGGGCTTTCGACTGAAGAGCGAGCATGCACGCCTTTCGACTGACGTGGTTGCCGAGGTAACAGGCTACGAACGGCTCGAGACCGACGGAGGCGTATCGAAATACTACATAACCGCTGATTACGCGAAAACCTTTTCGGACGATCACCAAGAACTCACAAATGTCTACCTCGAGGTCTTTGATAAGGAGGGCGTCACCAGTGACAAGATGACCTCTGAGTCGGCGATTTACATTCCCGCCGAAAACAAAAACTTCACGGCTTATCTTAAGGGCGGTGTCAAGATCAACACCCGCGACGACCTCAAGGTAAGCACCGAGCACATAGCCTATACCAGGGCCAGCGAATTGGTCGAAGCGGACGAAGCCGTTGCCTTTGAGCGTGACGCTATTCGGGGAACATCGTTTGGTGCGACGGTCAAGATCGCCGAGAAGCGTCTCGACCTGCTAAAGGATGTAGAGATCGAGATGTTTGAGTCGCCGGAATTGGCAAAATCCAATGTTCGCTATGGCAAGGTCAACGCTGGAACTGCCAGTTACGATCAACTCGGAAACCGGATCGATCTCAACCAGAACGTTGCCTTTAACATTCTCTCGAAAGCAAAAGGCTCCGGCAATTCGCAAACTACGAACACGACCGCCGGCCGCGCCGCCGTTATGCTTAGGGGCGGAGAGACAAATTCTACACAATTAACAAGTTTCGAGGTTTTTGGAAACGTCCAGATCACATCCGTTGAACATGGCAAGGCACCTACCAGTATGCAGGCCGGTTATGCAATGTTCGAAAAAGATGCCGACCGATTTACGTTGAGGGACAGCGTACACATTGTCACATCCGCTCAGGACAAACCGACTGAGATACGAGCGAACGAGGCGATCTTTGAGCAGACTGCTGGTAAGCTGGCACTGACCGGCGCGGCCGAGGTTACTCAGGGCGGTGATCATCTCAAAGGCGATGTCATAAACGCGGATCTCTATCCCGACAACAAGATCAAGCACGCAGTGATCCGCGGTAATGCATTTGCGCGGCAGAGTGGCGCCGAACGAACAACCACCATTTCTGCTCCCGAGCTAAACGCAGCCTTTAACGAGGCGCGCCAGCTACAGAACGCCAACGCCGCGGGACAGAGTACGGCCGAGATCGTTCCGAGCGAGAGTAAGGAGTATTCGCGAGTTACAGTATCCGCCGGCCGAGGGATCGGCCTGAGCTATAAGGGCGGCGGATTGCTGGACAGCATGCAAATGAACGGCAGGACTACCATTC
>JBBQGO010000116.1:0-7485 GCA_038323125.1 Pyrinomonadales bacterium | reverse complement strand
CCTGAGCTCTGAATGTACACCAATGGTTTCCGGCCGGCCATATATGCCCCGACAGCCATGCTCAGTGCGACATCCTCGCGCGTGGCAGGGATAAAGGCCGTCGCTGAGTCAGCCTCCATCGCTTTGATAAACCCCTTAAGGTACGAGCACGGGACGCCTACGAAATAATCATAGCCCTGCTCTCTAAAATCGTTGTAAAGATAGGCGGTATCGCTCAAACCTCAACCTCCACCCACATATTGCGGTAATCTTCGAAAGTATCGACCTCGACCCAGCCCTTGTAAATGTCCAGGCAGGCGATCTTAACATCGCGTTCGATCATCTCCTGCAGCAGGTCGCTGAATGAAGCCTGTTCGAAAGATCCAGCCTCGTGGAACGCACTGCCATTATACGTGACTTTGGATTCGTTATAGATCGATTTGAGCACTTCGGTTCCGTTCTCAGAAAAGAGGGCCATGCCGATGAACTCCGCGTTGGCATGGGCTGTGTCCAGTTTTCGCCCGGCTTTCAACGCACTGTTTGGAGTGTCGTCCGCGACGAATGAAGATTCATTCTTAAGCTGCCGCTGCGTCTGGACCATTTCAGGATAGCTCGGGCTGGCCCCGTTGACGTTTGCCCGGGCACCTGTACGGGCATGGTCAACAACGATCGTGATATCGGCTTCGGATTTGAGTAATTTCTCCAATATCCCGCGGTCGAAGATAATATCTCCGTAAAGCAGCAGCGTGCGCCCCTCGAGTACTTCTTCGGCACAAAAGAACGAACCGAGAGCGGTCGTTTCCTTATAACGGTCGTTATCAAAATAGGTAACATCAGGGATGTTGACCATTTCCTTCTTATAACCCCGAACGACTGATATCTTGCGGATGCCGCACGAGATCAATGAATCGATCTGACGCTGCAGGATCGTCTTGCCCTTAACCTCCAGCATCGATTTAGGACGGTCGGCGATCAGGGGCATCAGGTGTTCCTTGAAACCCTGGCCGGCGGCGGCGATGACAGCGTTGATGTTCTTCAGGTTCGTCGGCAGGTACTCTTTCTCATTCGCCTGCAGGTCATCGACTCCCATCAGCCGGTACACTTCCTTCATCGGCACGATGTCTTCTTCAATGGTGGATAACCGCTGGGTCTCGCGAAGCTTTGCTAGGGTATGCTGAGTATTCTTGATGGCCGCCCGCAAACCATGGTTGGCGAAAATGACTGCTTTGTAGCCTGCCTCGGCAAGTTCGGGAGCGCTGATGGTGTTATAGGTCGTCGGCACGGCGACAAGCGGTGTGTCGCGGTCCCATTGTCTGGAAAATTCGATGATCTCGTCGGGCGTCTTAGCTTTGGAATGGATAAGGACAAGGTCAGCCCCGGCATCGGCATAGGCCCGTCCGCGTTTGAGCGCTTCTTCCATGCCCCAACCGGCGATCAGGGCTTCGGTTCGGGCGATAACGACGAAGTCAGGATCCTTCTGTGTACGTTTCGCTGCACGGACCTTTCCGGCAAACTCCTCTACTGACTCGAGCTCGCGTTTGACACTATCGTAGAAACTGCATCTTTTCGGAAATACATTATCCTCGATACAGACCGCCGAGATCCCCGCCCGCTCATAGGTCTCGACCATCCGCATCACATTGATCGCATTGCCGTATCCGTTATCGCAGTCGGCGATGATCGGGACCTGTACGCTGTCATTCATATTGCGGGCGACAACGAGGTTCTCGGCCATGGTCAGGATGTTGGCGTCCGGCATCGCATGTGAGCCTGAGATCTCGAATCCGCTTGCCCAGATGGCGTCGAATCCGGCGTCCTCGCCGAGGCGGGCGGTTAAACCGTTATGTGCGCCGATAACGAGCAAAGGCTGTTTCGAAGCGATAAGTTCACGCAATAATTTTGCTTTATACATCTTTTTCGAAGGTGCCGGGATCCGCACTTAAAAAACTACGGTGGATCTCACGGCTGAAAGGGGTTTCAATAGCCGAATTCATAGAATTCGGTTTCAACGGCGAACCAAACCCTTGACGATAGCAAATCCGTAAGGATAACTCCAATGACTAAGGGGACCAATTTCAGAAGGCAGCAGGTATCAATAGAATGCCGCTTTGCGCTTCTCGCCGGTGTAGTCTACGTAGACGATCTTTAGGTCGGTGTAAAAGTCGGAGAGCGGACACTCTTGTCCGCATGAGTGCGGAGCACGAAAAAGTAACGCAGCCATCTAGCGACTCGGCTTCACCAGAGGACGTATCCGCCAAACTTTCTTTCGCCGGAGGAACCGGCGATGCGGACAAGAGTGTCCGCTCTCCGTTCGACAATACGCTGCGCCAGCTCCGCATCACTAAACAGCTCCTCGGCCTTGGTCTGCTGCTCCTGTAATTTTTCTGATATTTCCATATAGTTATCAATGTACAAGCCTAGCGCGACGAGTGCTTTAGAAGAAATGGGCGATTTGCGCAGGCGTTAGATCGTGTCGCCTAACACCAGGCTGACCACAAATGAGTCCGCCAAGACCTAGACATCGAGGTAGTAATTACAACATATATCTCGTGAGCTTAATCGTTAGTGGGCGAAACGCTTAATTCCCAAAGGCACTTGGCGTCGGGCGGTCGCCGCTTTGTCCCCATGGGAAGATCGTAAACGTAGCGTTCGAGCTGTTTGATATGTACCAATGGCCATTCGATGGGCGAAAGACGGCGATGTCGGCTTTGCCGTCGCCGTCGTAGTCGCCGGGAACCGGGATGTCCTCAGCGAGGCCGAAGATATAGGGCGTATAAGTCGCAGTTGCGCTGTTCTTGACGTACCAGAGGCCGTCCGCCGGGCGATAGATGGCGATATCGGTCTTCCCGTCGCCGTCATAGTCGGCGGGGGTGATCTTGTCGACCGCTATACCGAACTGCTCGCCATAGAATGACCCATCCGAGCTGTTCAACTGATACCACACCCCGTTTGAAGGCCGGAACACAGCCACATCAAACTTGCCGTCACCGTCAAAGTCCCCAACGGTCGGTCGATCACCGTCCGTGCCAAACTGAACCGCCGTAAACGAGCCGTCACTGCTGTTCTGTCGATACCAAGTCCCCGTCGAGGGCCTAAAGACCGAGATGTCGGCCTTGCCGTCACCGTCGTAATCTGCAGGTGAGGGCAGGTCTTCTTCGATCCCGAATCCATAATAAGAAAAAGTTCCGTCCGAGCTGTTCACCACATACCAAATGCCTGTCGACGGCCGATACACGGCAACATCCGTCTTGCCATCACCGTCGTAATCGGCCGGCACTATCCTATCGGTCGAGATACCAAAGTTTACGCCATAGTAACCATCCGTCGATTGCTGAAGATACCAGTTGCCATCGGATGGGCGGAAAACGGAGATGTCAGTTTTGCCATCGCCATCATAATCGAACGCAGGACCGACTTTCTCCGGCGTTGGCGTTGCGGTTGGCGTGGCAGTCGGTGTCGGAGTCGTGGTCGGTGTAGCCGTGGGTGTCGGAGTAATCGTCGGGGTAGCCGTTGGAGTTGGCGTCGGTGTTGGCGTTCCGAGCGCGCCGGGTTCTGCCAGCGTCCAATCCCCGCTAAAGTCGGTAACACTGTTTACACGGAACGTATTTGCACCCGGGTCAATCACGCCTCCGGGCTGAGTAAAGCCGGCGTTGTATCTTTGGATAAGGAAATTTGACTCGTTCGCGGAAGCCGGAATATCGATTGGATCAACGTAATGAAACGTAAGGTTCGCTGTAATGTAACCGCCCTCCACCACTTCCCAATATCGTGAAAGCGCCTTTGTTGAATCAAAGATATTCGGCTGCGAAGACTGAATCGCCCTTATAAAGAGGCCAGCCACAGTGGTGCTGACAGCCGTTACATCCACTGTAACCGGAGAGTATCCATTCTCCGTGCCAACATCAAAGACAAAGGACCCCGATGCGAAAAAATAACGTACCAAGACACCATCGACATACCCATTTGTTCGGGTTATGGTTCCGGGCACACTAACCCACCACGTCGGGTCGGTGACCGTTACAACACCGTTTAGGAGTTCGAGGTTCCAGGCCGCTAGCGGGCGATCATGGAGTAAAACCACGCCACGCGGATTGTCAATAACAAGCGTAGCCGCCCCGCCCGCCCCTTGGCTCCCACTGCCGCTGATCGTTTGCGTTTCGGAACCGTTAATACGAATAGTCCCGGAGTTAAAAAACAGGTTTGTGCCTGATGAGATCGTAATATTCCCCCTGATTGAATGACCGGGGTCACCGGATAGGAGAAGATCCAGGCGTCCAGCAGTGAGTGTCAGGTCATCCATCACCAGGGCGCTGGATCCGGATGCAGTAAACCATACACCGGGATAATTTACTTCGAAGTTTGCGTAAGTCCGGCCCGAGAAGGAAGGAGTTACATTTCCCTGCAGGCTGAAGAGACTACCGGTTTCAAATACTACAACCGAGTCAGGTTCCGCCGCCCCAAACGGGTCGCCCCCTGCAACACAGATATAAGTGGAACCGGATGCAAACCTAACAGAATTCAGATCAGCCGCGCCGAACGGATTTCCCGTGAAACCCGTTCCGGCGAAGAATGTAGCCCCATTGCCAAAAGTTACCGCCCCAGCGTCAACGGCCGTAAGGCGATGTTCTGCAGAACCCGGTGACGAAAAGGTCACTAAGCCGTTTATAAGGGCGGTTGCTCCGCCCTGCAGATTTGTCGCGATCGCGTCGTCGCCAATAAAGTTTATCGCAGAGTTAGACTCCACCGTGAAGTCATCTCCTTCGCCTCCGTTGATCGTTAACATGACAGCCGCCGCCGATTGCAAATTGACCGTGGTACTTCCGGCAATGATCATTTGACCGATACTTTCAGCAGGAACATTAGTGGCAGTCGTGGCCCCTCCCCTATTAAAAACGAGGACATCGTTGGATGCCGGAGACGTGCGCTCCGGTGCCCAGCTCGCGGCCGACTGCCAGTCTCCTGCAACGCCCTGCTGCCATATATATACCGATCCGATTGGCACCGTTGCGGCTCGCATAGCATTAATATCACTACCAACTATCGGGAAAGTGAAAGTGGAGACTATGATCGACCAAAATAGATTTCGCGCTGTCAACATTATAAACAACTCCGTATGACGATTGCGACACCGTCAGAATCCCGGGATGCCCAGACTTATTGTTTGGACCTAACCAAAATTTCTCGTCGCCTCATGAACATGATGACGGGGAAAGAATCGGAATATATACGGGCACGGATGCACTTTCAACATAATAAGTCTCCAAGGCCGGGTTAGTGGTATTGGATGGATGCCAAAAGGGCATGCTATTCGAAGGGATAGTGGTTTGGTAGGTACAACCATACTGTGTACCGTCGACCACTAAACTCCAGTGCTGTACGTTCCACAAAAACTGAGCGGGTGTTTCATTGGTGTAATATATTGAGAACAATCCGGCCGCGTTGATTCGTACATCGACAGAGTATGGCCCAGCAACCACCGACACCGTAGCGTTTTCGATCGGCGCAACCGAGCCTCCACCATTCGGTACGTAGCCTAAAAAAGTACCATGCATACCGCGCGGTGCCATTCTTTCCGAATTATTAAATGGGCGCACTTCAACACCATTTGTGTGCCCATTGTTAGGTGAATAAGTAACAATATCGTACCCATAGGAAACGGTTTTAGTCGAATCTAAGTATGTTACCTTATAGTCACCACCCGGCAAGAATCCCGAGCCATCCGGTTTGTAATAAAAGTTAAAATTGGTGAGGCCGTTGACGGGCATCACATAGCTGAAACCAGGATCCCACTGAAGTTCATCCTCGATCCGCACGAATCGGACGTTCGACCGTACGGCCGCAGGTGCACTACCATACACCCCAAGATACCCGATCTGACCATACAATGGGGATAGACCAAGCAAGAACAAAGATATAGCCAAGACGATCAGCCTCTTGGAAAGCTGCACACTCAAGTTTTTCATTTTCTGTCTCCTGTACGGCGAAGGATAGCCGTGGTTTGGGAAAACTCGCTCGGTAGGGTTTTATACAGCAATTCCGTGGGAGCGAAACAAAAAGTGGTTGGGGAAAGCACCACAATCATATAGCCAATTGATCGCGATTGCAATATTTATTTCCGGAGCCCCGGTTCCATCGTTGGAACACACCGAACTGCCAAGAAGACAGGGTCAGGCACTGCGTTATTGCGCGACTTTTCCACTTTAACTTCTATTGTATGATACGGCGGATCGCCTGTTTAGAAACGGACGAGGTGCTCCCATGGTCCTGGTACCGAAACGAAAATGCGTGCCTTGTGTCGAGGTAGGCGGCCTAGTAGAACGCTGCCTTTCGCTTTTCGCCGGTGTAGTCTACGTAGACGATCTTTAGGTCGGTGTAAAAGTCTAATGCAGTCGATCCGAGTTCGCGGCTGCCGACACCGGTCGCTTTGATCCCGCCAAAGGGGATATGTGCCTCGCCGCCGACCGTCGCCGAGTTGATATGAGTGACGCCTGTCTCGATCTCTTCGACAAAGCGAAAGATGCGTGAGTTGTCCTTGGTAAAGATAGCCGATGTGAGGCCGTACTCACTGTCGTTGGCGAGGGCGAGTGCCTCGTCAAAATCAGCAACCCGCATTACCGCGAGGACGGGGCCGAAGATCTCTTCGCGTGCGATCCGCATCTCAGTCGTAACATTGTCAAAAATGGTCGGGGCGATAAAGTATCCCTTTTCAGGGAATCCGCCATTTTCAATGCCGCCGCAAATGAGGTCCGCTCCATCTTCGCGGCCGCTTTCGATATAGCGCCGGATATTGTCGTACTGGTTTTTGTCCACGACGGGCCCCATTTTTGTTTCCGGGTCGAGGCCGTCACCGACCTTGATGCTTTTAGCCCGCTCGACAAGACGTGATACGAATTCATCCGCGATCGACGAAACGACGATGGCACGGCTCGTGGCCGAACACCGCTGGCCCGTGGCCCCAAAGGCCCCGGACGCCGTGGCCTCGACCGCCAGCTCCATATCCGCGTCGTCCATTATCAATATGGGGTTCTTTCCGCCCATTTCGCAGAGAGCCTTGGCACCGCGAGACGCAACTTGTTCATAAAGCTTTATGCCCACTTCGTTTGACCCAGTGAACGAGACGCCTCGGACCGCAGGATGGCCGACAATTTCGTCGCCGGCCTCGGACCCGGAACCAATGACCAGGTTCAACACCCCATCGGGTACGCCTGCCTCCTGAAAGATCTCAACAAGCCGTGTCGATGTTGCCGGAAGAGCGGTGGCGGGTTTGAACACGACCGTATTGCCTGCGACGAGGGCCGGTGCGATCTTCCACACAGGTATAGCGATCGGAAAATTCCACGGCGTGATGCATGCCACTACGCCTAGCGGCTGTTTGATCGTGTAAGCGAAGTTCGAAGCGAGCTCAGAGTAGATGGTCTCACCGCTTATTCGCCTGCCTTCGCCGGCGATGTACTCCATTATGTTGACGCCGCGCTGTATCTCTCCGCGTGCCTCACCGACGGTTTT
>JBBQGO010000115.1:0-7499 GCA_038323125.1 Pyrinomonadales bacterium | reverse complement strand
CGATTTCCATATAATCGCGGCTCTCTCTGTTTTCAAAAGTTAAAATGGCGGAGAGGACAGGACTCGAACCTGCAAGCGCTTACGCGCGGTAGTTTTCAAGACTACTGCCTTACCAATTAGGCTACCTCTCCGCACGTGTGGAGATGAATTCAAAATCTTAACTGATTTGCACGGGGATAAACAAGCCTGCCGTCACTTCGCGGCCGCGGCTTTCTGCGGAAACTGTCGGCTAAGTTCGTTCTTTACGGATTCGATGCCCTTGATGCCCTGCGCCATGGAAATGGGCGGCCTTCACGAATCATTTACCGACGAGCACGCTTATTGCGTCATCCAGCGCCTGAGTTTTGTCGTAGCCGCTGCCTTTATATCGCACTGTCCCGTGCTGATCGACGACAAAGTGTGCAGGAAAGCCCATATCGAGATTGCCTGAGCGGGTTCGGTCCGCGTACTTAAGAACCGTCCCGAAACTGTTAGGCAGTACCTCAAACTTGAAAGGGTTACGCCGCAGGTATGCGCCGATCTTTTCCTCGTTCTCCATGCTGAGCGCGAGGAAGACAACTTCTTTTCCGCCGTAACCGGCAGCCAGCGTATTCAGCTTTGGGCGTTCGACATGGCAGATCGTACACCGCGTCGACCAAAAGGTCAGGACCACGACCGATCCGCGAAGGCGGTCGAGGTCAAAGGGAGCGCCGTCGAGATAAGTCCCGGTAAAGGCGGGGGCCGCCGAGCCGATCTTAACGCTCGATTGCGAGAACGCGGAAACTGCGAAGGCAAATACAATTAGGGCCGGTAGGAAAAATCGTTTCATGTGCATGAGTTGTAGATCCGGAGTGAAAAGCGGGTGCGTGATGACCCTATTTAAAGAAACGGATAATGCGGTCACGTTTCATATTTCTCCATCTAAGATGCCGTCCACCACCATTTGCGAACGATAGAAAATTAAATGCTAGAATTTTCGGATGCTCCTCGAATCCATCGAAGCTTTGAATTTCCGCAACCTTCGTGGCGGAATTAGCTTTGTGCCCGGCCTTAATATTCTCGCAGGTGAAAATGGCCAGGGCAAGACAAATTGGCTCGAGGCGATGGCCGTCCTGGCCTCGGCGAGGTCGTTCAGAACGTCGCGTCTGCATGATGCCGTAAGTTTCGGCAGCGATCAGGCAATGGTCCGCGGCAACGTCCGCGAATCGGCCGAGATCGTCCGCGACCTGCAGGTCATCATCACGGGAAATACAAAAACGGTATCGATAAACGGCAAAAAGGAGCCGGTCGGGCGGTATCTGGGCCAGCTTCATACCGTAATCTTTAACGCCGACGAGCTTGAGATCGTACGCGGGCTGCCCGACGCCCGACGCCGCTTTCTCGATGCCGGCATCGTGTCCCTGCATCCGCCCTTCGTTCAGGTTTTTGCGGATTACACCCGCGTACTGAAACAAAAAAGCTCTCTCCTGCAGTCTGCCCGGGACAACGGAGATTCGATCGAGCACACGTCAGATCAATTGCAGCCATGGAATACACAGCTCGTCGCACTCGCCACACGCATTCACAAAGCACGCGTGCGTTTTGTCGAGAGGGTGAACGAGGTGCTTGAAAAAAAGCTTTTTGGCCGCGAAGAGCTAACCGTCCGCTACGCATCCTCGCTTGAGGACAAAGGCGATATTGCGGACTACGCGGCATTGGTCGCCGAACGCCTCGCTCTTCGCATCCAGGCGGAGGTCGTCGCCGGGCATCCGCTGATCGGGCCGCATCGTGATGATATGGAGATAAAGTTTGACGGCCACGACATTCGCAAGTTTGGCTCGGCCGGCCAGCAGCGAAGCGCCCTGCTCCTGCTTCAACTCGCTAACATCGCTGTTTACCATGCCACGCGCGGCGAATACCCTCTATTTCTACTAGACGATATCGACGCCGAACTCGATTACAAGAGGATCAGCCGCCTCCTTGAGTTTCTAGAGGGAAAAACACAAACGTTTGTTACGACTTCGAAGGAAAGTTTTGTCGAGCGCTTTGGTGCCGGTGCGGCGGTTTTCGCTGTCAATAGCGGAGAGGTAAAACGGGCCTGAAGCTGCGATTTTTATTACCTTTCTACGCTGTGCTAATCCCTGCAGAAATGGTAAAATATTTCGTTGGGTCATACAGATAAAATCATAGTGTTTGCCGCCCTTTCATGGGCATCCGGTTCGGCCGGGATCGAGTCAGACTTGAGCCGGCATCGATCGCGTTGATCCGGCCGTCGCAAGGGCTTAACTTCATCGCAAAACTGCGGTCGGCGGCAGCACACAACTAAAAATAGACATTCGACGATCTAAGAAAGAGGTTATTAACATTGGCTAAGGCAAAACAGGAATACGGGGCGGATCAGATCACAGTTCTCGAGGGGCGCGACGCGGTACGCAAGCGCCCGGCGATGTATATCGGTTCCACCAGCGAGATCGGGCTGCACCATCTCGTTTATGAGGTGGTTGACAACTCGGTGGACGAGGCTCTAGCGGGATATTGCGACACGATCGACGTTACGATCCACATAGATAATTCGATCACGGTCGTCGACAACGGCCGCGGGATCCCGACCGACATGCATAAGCAGGAAGGCCGCTCGGCGGCCGAGGTCGTGATGACCATACTGCACGCGGGCGGCAAGTTTGACACAAATTCATATAAGGTATCCGGCGGACTGCACGGCGTAGGTGTCAGTTGTGTCAACTTTCTGAGCGAATATCTAAGGCTCGAGATCTGGCGCGACGGCAAGACGCACGAACAGGAGTACGAGGCCGGCATTCCTGTCGCACCACTCAAACAGACGGGCACCACGACAAAACGTGGGACAAAGGTCACCTTTCGCCCCGATTCGGGAATATTCGAAACAACTGTCTATAGCTTTGAGAAGTTGTCAGAACGCCTCCGTGAAAAGGCGTTCCTCAATAAAGGCATTCGCATTTCGATCAGGGACGAACGTGAAGAACCCGAAAAGTCGCACGACTTTTATTACAAAGGCGGTATTGCAGAGTTCGTCAAGCATTTGAATAAGAACAAGAGCCCTCTCCACGAAGAGCCGCTCTATTTTGAGATGATCTCCGACGAACTCTCCGTCGAGGTGTCGATGCAGTATAACGACAGCTACGACGAAAAGATCTTCTCATTTGCAAACAACATCAACACCGTCGATGGCGGAACTCACCTCTCAGGTTTTAGAGGCGCCATCACGCGTACGATCAACAACTACGCCGAAAGCTCGGGCCTGACCAAAAACGCCAAGGTCACGCTCTCGGGCGACGACGTTCGCGAGGGCCTCGTAGCGATAATCAGCGTTAAGATACCTCAACCGCAGTTTGAGGGTCAGACAAAGGGCAAGCTCAATTCGCCGGTCAAGGGGCCTGTCGAGTCATTTTTGAATGAAAAGCTGGGCGAGTTTTTTGAACAGAATCCGACCGTGGCTAAGAAAATAGTCGGTAAGGCAGTAGATGCCGCCCGCGCTCGCGAAGCGGCCCGTAAGGCACGCGAGATCGTTCGTAAGAGTGCGCTCGGGACCTCTACCTTGCCCGGCAAGTTGGCCGATTGCCAGGAAAAAGACCCTGCATTGTCTGAAATTTATATTGTCGAGGGAGATTCGGCCGGAGGTTCGGCCAAACAGGGCCGAGACCGGAAAAACCAGGCGGTGCTGCCGCTCAAGGGTAAGATCCTCAACGTCGAAAAGGCCCGATTTGACAAGATGCTCGGGCACGGCGAGATCAAGGCTTTGATCACCGCGCTCGGCACCGGTATCGGCAAAGAGGATTTTGACATCAACAAGCTGCGTTATCACAAGATATGTCTGATGACGGACGCCGATGTCGACGGCAGCCATATCCGCACGCTGTTGCTTACCTTCTTTTACCGCCAGATGCCCGAGCTGCTCGACAACGGTTTTGTGTACATTGCACAGCCGCCGCTCTACAAGGTAAAACGCGGGAAAAAGGAAGAGTACATCAAGGACGAAAAGGCCATGTTCCGCTACCTGATGCGGATGGCGACGAACGATATCCATATTACATCCGACGCCAAACCCATCGAGGGTGCCAAGCTTTCTAAGGCCCTAGAGCAAACCACGGAGCTGAAAAACTATTCTGAGCGTTTAGCACGGAGGGTCTTCAATGATGCCCAGTTGGTCCAAGTGCTGCTGGACGCTTTTGCCGGGCCGGACGGGATAGTCAGACGGCAGAGCCTGAAACTGCGGAAGATCTTTGGATCACAGGAACTAATGGCCGAGATCGAGGGCAAACTTGCCGACGCGGGGTACAACACCGAACTAACCAATGATATCGAACACAGCCTGTGGGAGGTCGACATTGCGTACCCCAACGGCCAAAAGCTTAAGATCGATTGGAACCTGGCCAGCTATGTCGAATTTCAAAAGGCTGTCGAGATAAGAAAACATCTCGAAACCGACTTTCCCGCACCTTTCGTAATTGGCGGTAACGGCGAGAGCGAGACTCTGAACTCCCGTGAGGAGCTGCTCGAAAAGGTCATGGGTATGGCCAAGAAGGACCTGACCATTCAACGGTACAAGGGCCTTGGCGAGATGAACCCTGAGCAGCTATGGGAAACCACAATGGACCCTGAAAAGCGCACTATGCTACAGGTTATGATCGAGGACGCCATCGAGACGGACAGTATCTTCACAGTTCTAATGGGCGACCATGTTGAACCGCGTCGTAAATTTATCGAGGATAATGCGTTGGATGTAAAAAACCTTGATGTCTAGCTCCGGAGGATCAAAGCAATGAAATTTCTACTTCCCACACTGCTGTTGTCAGTGCTGTTTTTTGCCGCCCCTAACCTGAACGGTCAAACACCGACACCCTCGACTGAGGCCGACGTCGTGAAGATCACGACCAAGATCGTACAATGGGACTTCATCGTCGTAGACAAGAAGGGCGAGCAGGTGACCGATCTAACCGAAGACGAGGTCGAGGTGCTGCAGGACGGCAAACCGCAGGACCTCACCGGCCTCTCATACATTGGGCCCGAGGGCAGCCCCGTCACCATTCGGCTCAATAAGAAGCAGCAGGTGATACCCCCGCCGGCAAGATCTCGAGGCGCGGGGCGGGTATTGACCTTTATTGTTGACGACGGGTCGTGTAACACCACGCTTTCAGGCGTGAGCAGCACCCGGGACGGTATTAAGAAGTTCATACGCGAACAGATGCTGCCGACGGACATGCTGGCGATCTATCGCACGCGGGCGGGCAGCAGCGCCTGGCAGCAATATACGAACGACCGGGCGCTGCTACTGCGGCTAGCGGACAAGATACAGTGGCGGCCGCCGTTAGGCATCTGCTCATCGCTCGACGGGAGCGACTTTGAAGCTGCCCAGTCCAATACGTACATCAAGCGAACCCCCGACGGGCCGCAGACACGAAGCATCGAATCCGAGGCCGACCGAAGGATCCGCGAGCGTAGGGAGGACCAGAACACCAGCAACAGCCTCGTGGGAGCTCTCGGGGTGGTCAGATATGTTGTGCAGGGGCTGCACCGCGTGCCAGGCCGCAAGGTGGTAGTGCTGTTTTCCAGCGGGTTGCCCCTGCGTGACCGAAGCGGGCTCTTTCTGGATGCGGCGGACGTTATGCGCGACCTGGTGGACCTGGCGAACCGTGCGTCCGTTGTTTTTAATACCGTTGATGCCCGCGGGCTCTCCGTCCCGGGCATGATCGAAGCCCGCGACGAGGTCTATGTCGAAGATAATTTTAATGCTACCTCGGCCATCACGTCGGCCCGCGAAGAAGCTGCGAGAAACCTTAGGGACGGGTTGGCGTTTCTGGCGTACGAAACGGGGGGACGATTCTATACGAACAGCAACGACCTCTCCGTTCCCGTCAAGCAGGTGATGAAACGGGAAGCAGGGTATTATCTTGCGGCATACGAACCTGCCGACGATACGTTCAAGGGCAAGAAGTTCAATAAGATCTCCGTACGGATCAAACGGCCGGGCGTGACTGTCTATTCGCGCGCGGGCTTCTTTAGCCGTGTTACCGAGATGGCGACGCAAAAGAAGCGAAAGAGCGACGAGAGCGACCTGTATGAAGCGATCGCAGCTCCTTTGCCGATCGCAGGGCTGGATCTCGGACTAACGGCTTATTTTATTAACACGCCGTCAGGCGGCAATGCCGTGCGTTCCTTCTTTCACATCGAGGGCCGCGACATAAAGTTCGCCAATGATGCCGCCGGAACTCAAAAGGCGGTTTTTGATGTAGTGGCCGTTACTCTGAACGAGAAGAACGCGGTGGCGGATGAGTTTACCAAGTCACACACTCTGCGTGTCCCAGCGGACGCGGTGGACACGATAAAGCAGAACGGACTGATCTACTCGACAGATGTCCCCATCAAGAAACCCGGCACCTATACGTTCAGGGTCGCCATCCGGGACTCGGCTAGCCGTTTGATAGGTTCGGCCGGGCAGCCCGTCGACATCCCGGACCTCAAACGGTCTGACCTCATACTTTCCGGACTCATCGTCAGTGGGGTCGATGCCGACGGCAAGTTTCTCATACCTTCGGGTCCCGAAGGCGACAATGCGTTCGCAGCCGTCAGGACCGGAGCGGTACCCGAGATCAGGCGTTTTCCCCGAGGAGCGGTCATCGCTTACGCTTACACGGTTTATAACGCGAAGGCCGACTCCACCGGCAAAGCGAAACTGATTGTACAGGTCAACCTGTTTAAGGATGGCAAGATGATCGTCGAGGGGCCAAAGCAGCCCGCCGACCTTCAGGAACAGGCCGACCGGTTGAGGATAAAGGATTTCGGCTTTTTGCGTCTAGGAGCTGAAACTGGCGACTACGCCCTGCAGGTGATCGTCACAGACACGCTTGCCAGCGGCAAAAAGGCCACCTCGTCGCAGTGGATAGACCTCGAGGTTACAGAGTAAAGTTACAAAATGTCCTCGCGGCTCACGCCCTCTATCTCCAGAGCCAGGTTGGGGCCGTAGGCCTTGGCGGGGGTTTGGTAGCCGGGCGTGAAGTTGCCGCCGGTGATCTTTTCGGTGATGTTGAGAGCGGCGAGGGCGGTCATTGTGTAGCCTTCGGGGCACTGGAGACGTGATTCGACCTTGTTACCGTTTAGGTCACGGGCTTCTCCCCAGAGGAGGGTCTTGCCATTTGCGCGTTCCTCGTCCGAGGGGCCGCCGGCGGGGATCTTGTTTTGCAGGTAGTCCTGAAAGGGCTTTGTCGCGAGCAGCCAGCCCAGATAGCGGCTCATCTTCATCATTTTCAGATTGGCCGGCGGGACGACGGTAAATACCTCTATGTTCGGGATTCCGGTCGAATAATAAGCGGTCGCCACGTCGCCCCACGGTATGGTCACTCCGGTCTTTGTGACTTCGCCAAAATCGAGAGTCTGTGTCAAAAGTTGTGGAAATAGGGTTTGGCATCCTTGTTGGCCGATGTTGTTTTAAATCCGTTTTTAAAGGTGGTTATTCGGTAGTTTGACCTCCTTTAGTTTCTCTGGACAAGTGAGTCTTTGCCAGCCTT
>JBBQGO010000114.1:0-7500 GCA_038323125.1 Pyrinomonadales bacterium | reverse complement strand
AGCAAGCGTGCGGGTGAACCAGGGCGTATCTCCCAACGGCGAGGACCTGATCATCACATTTGTGGTCGAAGAAGGCATACCGACCGTGGTTTCGGAGGTAAACATCACGGGCAATAGCGCGGTAACTACCGCGGAACTCATGGCCGAGTTGCCTGAGATGACGGGCCGCAATTATTCAAGGGCCAGGGTCCGAAACGCGGCTCGCAAGCTCTCAGAGTACTATTCGACTCGAGGCTATTACGACGCCCGCGTAAGCCCGGCAGTGATCGAACCCGCCCCTGACACGGCAGCAACACAGACTGACGTAAAGATCGAATTCAGAATAGAAAATGAAGGCAAAAAGGTCGTTATTAACCGGGTACTCGTTGGCGGAAACGAGGCCACTAAAGATAGTGCGGTTCTCAAAGCTGCAACCCTTAAACCGGGCGAGTTGCTGCGGTCGGTAGATATTTATACGAGTGAACAAAACCTATATGGGACTGATGCATTCTCGCGTGTCACCATCAAGCCCCAGCCCGCGGGCGATGGTCCCGACGGAGCCCGGCTCACCGACGTTCTGATCAATGTCGAGGAACAACCCGCCCGCATAATGTCGTATGGCGGAGGTTTTTCCACTGATCTGGGTGCAAGTGGTTTTTTTGACATTCGTCACGTAAACCTGATGGGCAATCTCTGGCAAGGCGGCGCCCGCATAAAGGTCAGCCAACGGCAGCAACTTGTCCAATTTGACTTTATCAATCCGCGATTCCTCCGCGACGGCAAGAAACGTTTTGCTCCTCTCACCGTTTCGCTTCAGTATCAGCGCGATACGACCGTTACCCGGTTTTTCCGTTCAACCTTTGATCGTGGAACCTTTGGTATCGTTCAACGCGTGGATGAAGACGGTAACCCGATCGATGAATTTGGGACTGCCGCCGGCAGTCCGACCATCAATCGCCTCAGCCTGACTGCCGAAACCAACAGAACCATCAGCCGAAAAAACCGAAGCATCGTATTCCTTCGCTATCGTTTTGAGGACGTTCGGCTGTTCAATTTTGAAAGCCTCCTGATCAAGGACCTTCTTCGCCCGGATGCCAAGACACGAATATCGGGGTTTGGCACGACCTTTGTGAGGGACACCCGGCGAAACTGTTCGGTGAAATACTCTCTTCTTGACCTGATAGCACGCGGCGACCAGACGGAGCCATGTAGATATAGTGCGAGTGACCCGACCAATGGTGATTATCTAACTGCGGACTACAACGTGTCGCTCCCCTTTATGGGCGCGAATGTGGGTTTTCAGAAGTTTCAGGCGAGCTACAATTATTATTACACTTTCCCGTCGCTTCAGAATACGACACTGGCCGCACGTGGGATCATAGGCATTGGACATGTTTTTTCAGGCGGAGACAGGTTTACGAATGCAGAGTTTCCTTCCTTAAATGGCCTGTTGCCTATAAGCGAACGTTTCTTCGGCGGCGGGCCAAATACCCTTCGCGGCTTCGATTTCGAAGAAGCCGGCCCGCGTGTTGTCATTGTCCCGCAAGGCACCTTCCTTAACAGCGATGGCGAAAAAGTGTTTCTCGACCCATTCTCGATACCTTTTGGCGGTAACGCTCTGGCGGTGGTTAACATCGAGGCGCGGGTACCTCTGTCTAAAAGTATCAGAGCGGTACCGTTCTATGATGGCGGAAATGTTTTTAGAAATGTTCGGGATATTTTCAAAGCTCCCCCGGTCGATCCCAGTGACATCGCAAGCCAAAACCAACGAGCTATGTGGACACACTCAGTCGGCTTGGGCCTGCGGATCAAGACTCCTATCGGCGGCGAATTCGGCGTTGACTATGGCCGGCTGTTAAACCCCCCAGTCTTCCTTATACCTCAGGCCGTTGGGCCGCCGGCGCTCTTTAGGCTGCGGCAGGATCAGATCCACTTCCGCTTTTCACAGGCATTCTAGCTTTGATCAATTTATTGCCGATGACGCAATGACATGCGTCTCGTCCAGTTCGACTATCAGGCTGTCGCTGAGCGCCTCTTTCTGAGGGTTGGCCTCCATCTGACGAGAGCTGCTGCCCTTGCGTTCCAAAAAGTCTCCAATCGTCTTGTTGAGAAGATCCGCATTGTGCGTAAGGGCGAATCGCTTACGGCTCGATTTACGATCGTACATTGCCTTGTCGGCAGCGACGATCATCTCATCAAAGGTCTCGCCATTTCGTGGATAACCTGATGCTCCCAGGCTGACACCGACTGATGTGAATTTGTTGTCACCGACCTGGATCGAAAAATCGCTGACAGACTTTTCGATACGCGTACATAGCTCACCGACATCAATCGGATTGGTCTCGGGTATCAACGCCACGAACTCGTCGCCGCCATACCTGGCCAGAAAGTCATAGTCGCGAAGCTGCTCACGAATGACTCTTCCGATCTCTATTAGCATTTCATCGCCAACCTTATGTCCGTAATTGTCATTAACGGCCTTAAATCCATCGAGATCCAACATTAATAATTGGAAACTGGAATCACCGCGGCTCGCACGTGCTACTTCCTTTTCAAACTGAATGTGCAGGCATCGAGCATTTGGAAGTCCCGTGAGTGGGTCCGTCAGGGCATGGGCTTTCGCTTCATCATGTGTCAGCGATTTGCCGATTGCGTCGGCGGCTATACGCGACATTGTTTCGAGAAGCCGAATATTTTCCTCACCGTAACTTTCAAGTTCGCGGGAATAAATCGTAACAGCTCCGATAAGCTTGTCGTCCGCTATCATTGGCACCGAGGCCATTGCTGAGTATTGCCCGGCTAACTCGCTCTGGGAATATGCAAAATCCAGATCAGGATTTACATTCTGAACGGTCTCGCGGGTTTTTAGAGCAAACCCGGTCGCTCCTTGCCCTATCTTTATGCGACGATCTGCCAGCAACTCGGCATTAAGCCCACCTACGTGGGCGGCGGCCGCAAACTTATTGGTCTCGTCGAGCAAGTACAGGCCGCAGGTATCGAAAGGAACAAATTCCTCGATCTTTTTTGCAAACATGCTTAAAGTGTCACGCAGATCTACGGCGGAGCCGAACTCCCTTGCCAATTCGTATAAGCTGAACACCTCGCGATTTGCCAACTTGATCTGATCGACGTAGTTGTGGCCCTCCGTCCCGCGTTGCGGTGACCGTGAATCGTCGTAAGATAAGCCTGCGGCTTCGATCTCAGCCTCAAATACCGTCAGATGCCGCAAAAGAGTACTCACTATCGCAGGGTCGAACCTCGAACCTGCCTCGTCCTGGATGATCTGCCGGGCCCCGTCACGCTCCATCGCCGACCTGTATGGGCGAGCCCCCCGCAGTGTGTCAAACGCATCGGCTACCGTCAAAATCCTGGCCGTCAGAGGGATGTCTTCTTTCTTTAGCCGGTCGGGGTACCCGGTTCCGTCCCAACTTTCATGATGGTGCCTGACCGTCGGCACGACAGGGTAGTTAAAACCGACCTTTTCCAGTATCGACGCTCCAACCACTGAGTGTATCTTTGTTTTTTCCATCTCGGCCGGGGTGAGGTTTTCAGGCTTGCTGAGGATGTGATCGGGAATGGCAAGTTTGCCAATATCGTGAAGCAGCGCACCTGTTCGTAGAGCATTTATATCGCTGTCCGGTAGTCCGAGTACTTGGCCTATGCCGACGGCATAGATCTGGGTTCGCCTAACATGGCCCTTGCCCACCTGGTCACGGGCGTCGATCGCGGTGGCAAGTGCTTCTACCGTTGCGAGATGTATGCGGCTCGCCTCTGAGATCTCTTTCGTGATCTGTTCGAGCCGTCTGACGTGTATCCTGTAGGCGAGGGCGGCGACTATAACTACCGGGGCGATAACGAAGACCAACTCGAAACCGAAGTGAGTCAACAGAAGCCACAATACGGGCGCAGCGATCAAGAACGAGGCTCCCCCGATCATTCTGCTCTTCTTACTGTATTTGTGTAGCGATATGAAACTCATTCTCTTGGTGGAACGGCAAAGGAGGACAGCCCCCTAGTCCAAGGAAGATATACAATCCGCGTGCCAAGACCGGTTCGGCCGATAAGGGGGCTTGGCTATTGAATATAATTAGGAAATCGGTGTGCGGCGGCCGCATTCGCCGGAGTCTGACGTGTCAAAATGAAGGGTGGAGAGTCAAAATGACCGATAATTGAACGGCAAGGTCGGCAACCCTGTCAGGATGGGACGGCGGCCAAAGGCCGTTCGTGTTCAATAACTATCATCCTCGAGACCGTAGATTCCAGAGCCATGGCTGTCATGGAGGTCATCGGTATCGGAGTCGTCTTTGAGATCGAGTTCGATGGGGTCGAGCCCGACCACGATCAAGGCTGCGCCGCATTCATCGCACAATACTTTATATCCCTGTTCCAGATCGGCGTCTACGAATACTTCTTCACTGCACTCAGGGCAAATCGATGTTGGCATCCCTCGTAATCTCCAAAACCTATCGGCATCTAATTGTAATCACTTGATAAAGACGTGAAAATAGAACGAATAATCAATTTACCGTGAATGCGAGCCAATTAGCAAGAAATATTAGTCAGTTTCTGCCCTGACCCCGGCCGTCGTACTAAAGCGGGACCGATCGTCATGAAATTTCCATTTCAGCTGAATAATGAGTGCACATTCGATGTCGTCGGCTTCGGCGTCAATGCCCAAGATCACCTGATCCGCGTTCCCCAATTCCCGGAATACGCCTCCAAGGTAGAGCTATCGGCCTATACGCAGTCGCCGGGCGGCGAAGTTGCATCCACCCTCGTCGGACTTCAAAGACTTGGGTTGGCGACGGCTTATGCGGGCCGGTTCGGAAGTGACGAGGCAGGCGAAGCGGGAATAAGATCGTTGATCGAGGAAGGTGTGGATATCGCGTTTGCCGAGACAATTCCCAATGCTCGGACTCAGATCGCCTTTATCCTTATCGACGATCGCAGCGGTGAGCGCACAGTGATTTGGCAGCGTGACGAAAGGCTTCAATATAGGGATGCGGAGCCTCCGCTGGAAGCTGCATCCCGGGGATGCGTTCTGCACATGACACCGCACGACACCGAGGCCTGCATTAAAATGGCAAGGCACGCGAAAACGGCTTGCGCGATCGTGTCGCTTGATATTGACAGAGCGTTCAGAGGGGTTGAACGCCTGCTGCCGCTTGTCGACATCTGTATAGCGTCGGCGGAGTTTCCTGCCTTGTTCCTCGGCATGTCAGATCAAAAGACGGCGCTTTACGATCTCAAAGCTAGATTTGGCTGCCCGGTGTTAGGTATAACATTCGGCGATCAAGGGTCCGTATTTCTGTGCGGCGATCGCCTGATCGAAACGCCGGCTTTCGCGGTTCCCGGCGGATGTGTCGATACAACCGGCGCGGGCGACGCATTTCGTACCGGCTTTCTTTACGGCTTAATGACGTCGCGAACGGTTGAGGAGACGGCAACGATTGCCAACGCTGTCGCCGCACTCACATGCCGCGGCGCAGGGGCTCGCGAAGGTCTACCCGACACTGGCGAACTGGATGAACTTTTAAAAAATACTTAGACATTAGGTAATGTGACCGTCGGTCAACTACAGCTTGTCGTTAAAAAAGCCTGTAACGACCGCCCAGGCATCTCGTGCCGCGGTCTCGTCGTAGACCTCGCGCCTGGTGGTGTTAAAAAATGCATGATCCGCGTCGTACTTGACCGAGCGCACAGGCAGTTCAAATCTCTCTGCGGCGTCCTCAAGTGCAGCAACTTTTTCAGAGTTGATCCATCCGTCCTTAGTGCCCGAGATAAAAACAACCGGAGTGCGGAGTCTCTTCAGCACATCATCGCCCGGTATGTCGCCGTAGAAGGGAGCCGCGGCACTGAGGCCTTCCAGTTCACAAGCGGCCCTAAGGGCATAGGTCCCGCCCATGCAAAAGCCAGTGATCCCAAAATGAGAAATGTCCATCGAGAGCGATGCAGCCTCGATCGCATTCTTGATGGTGTCGAGGCCGTCCTCGATATCGAGCGCATTCATCATTTCCGAAGCTCTGTCCGGATCGGTCGCCACCTCGCCCCTATAGAGATCTGGTGCGATCGCGACAAAGCCTTCACTCGCATATCGATCGGCTATGTCCTTGATGTGATCATTTAGGCCCCACCACTCATGAATGATGATGACAGCTTTGTCGGTCATTTTGTCAGGACCGATCGTATAGGCGCTCGTCGGGCCGTTGGCAGTCTCCAGGAACAAAGTTTCAGTTCTCATAAGTAAAGCTACTCCTCGTATCTGTTGTTATTCTCAGATTATAAACCAACCTCAGTATGGTTTATAGGAGTGCTCGTAAAATGCGAATGATCGAACTTGCTAGAAAGCCCTGATGGTATAACTAAACCGTGCTCCGCGGCCGGGTTCCGGAGCGAGGTCTTTAATGAAGGAAAGATGATTCCTATACAGCCTGTTTCCCAGATTCGAGGTGCTCACCGAAAACGTGTGAGCAACACGGCTTGAGGCGATCGTATAAGATGCATTCACGTTGAAAAGGGTGTAGCCATCAGTCGGGGTCTCAAGCGAAAAGATGTCACCGGCATTTCTCGAACCGGTGAAAACCAGCTCGGGCCTGACAGACAATCCTCTACGCCGGAACTCAAGGCCCACGCGGGCACGAGCGGGGGTAATGCGGGGCAACGGGATGCCGCTTTCACGCAGCTCAGCCTTGACGACATCCGCGATGAAAAAGGCCGCAAGCCAGTCCTTAATATCAGCATCGACCGATACGTCGGCGCCCACAAATCTCGCCTTTTCCTGCTGATAGGCCCCAAGGGGCAGATTGTCGTCAACGTCCACATTTCCGTCGCCGTCTTCATCTTGCGGAGCGATGAAAATGAAGTTGCTGATGTTGTAATAGAAAAAACTGCCATTAAGCCGGACGCGGTTGAGCCGCTGCCGCAAGCTGAACTCAACACCGTTGGAGCGTTCGCGTACGAGGCTCTGATTTCCGATCTCGAAAGTGACTGTGCCTATGTGGGGCCCTTCATTGTAAAGTTCCTCAAGTGCCGGAGCCCTGTAGGCACTCGTAAAATTTGCTATGAAGGAAGCTCCTTCCCAAAGACGAAATCGAGCGGCAGCGGCACCCGAAAAACCCGTAAAGTCGCGCGAAGTGTAAAGAGCCGAGTTCGCCGGGTTGTATCGATTGGTCTCAACACGGCCGCCGAACTGGAGAGCGACGCGATCAAAACCAAGCTCTTGCAGCCCAAAGAACGCAAAGTTGTTGTGCTTGACCCTGCCGTCAATGAGCTGCTCGCCGCCGACGTTTAGATAGTTTCGGCGATACCCCTCGAATCCAAATCGGCCGGACAACAGCCCATACTTAGCCTGTTCGAGGAATCCTCGATATGAGAATGTATCGTTGAAGAAATTGGTCCCTACCTCGTCGACACCGTCTTCCGTTTCGATCTCTTCGTGGCGGTATTTTGTGTAGTCAACGTAGAAGTTTCCTCGCTGAATGGGACCCTCCACGTCCCGAAAGCCTCCACGAAAGCGGTAAT
>JBBQGO010000113.1:0-7573 GCA_038323125.1 Pyrinomonadales bacterium | reverse complement strand
AGACGCCAAGCTGGAAAAAGCGATCGACATTCGGCGCGTAGAGGTGAGCATAGTCGCGCCACGGCCCATCGGTAAAGTACAGGGTCTCGGGCTTGAACTGATCGGTGCTCGGTTTTGTTTTGACGGAGAAAGAAAACTTTTGAAACACCTTGTCCTCGATCGCAAACTCGATCCGCACGGAATTTCACGCGGAGATCGCAAAGCTCGTAAAGGAAGAAAAGTAGCACGAGTCCTCATCTCGGCGTCTTTTGCGAACTTTATCACGATAAACGAATTTCGAGATTCAGGCAATGAATATTTATGCCGCAGAGCGCGAGCTGAGCTAGGTTAGTTTGGCCATTGAGCGATTATCCTCCGGCGGGCGTATTATCGATCATTACGTCAGGAAACTCGGCGATAAACTGGTCGCGGGGACGACCGTCGATCTCGCCTCGGAGCGGGCGCGTGCCGACGTTTGCGCGGAAGTTGCCATTCTCGTCGTAGAGCCTTCGGTACTGGGCCGAATTGCGGATCACGCCCTGCACATAACCGCGCGTTTCCCGGAAGGGGATCGCCTCGACAAATTCATCCATCTCAGGGGGCAGGCTAGCGCGCCACTGCGGGACGCGGCCGGGCCCGGCGTTGTATGCGACGGCAACGTATTCGATCCGGCCAAACTTGGCAAACTGGACCTTCATATACGCCGTCCCGAGCTCGATATTGAGCGGCGGGCTATACAGAGCGCTCGAAGTGATCATCGAAGTTTTGGAAACATATTTTCTGGCCATTGACTGTGCCGTCGGCACCAGGAGCTGCATCAGGCCATAAGCGTTGGCATGTGATCTCGCCTGGGGGTTGAATACCGATTCCTGGCGGATCACGCCGGCCACCTGGTAAATGTCGAGTCCGCGCTCATTGGCCCAATATTTGATCTCGTTCCAGTGCGACAGCGGGTAAAAGATGTCCCATTCGTCACGCCCCATCTCCTCGGGGAACATCTGTGCATAGTCCGGATAGCTTTTTGCCAGAGCAAGCAGGGCATTGACGTTATCGCTCTTTAACCGGTAATGTTTGGCGAGTGCCAGATTGATCTTGGGACTGTTGCCGGCCGTCTTTTTCGCTTCCTGCAGCTCGTCGATCGCCCAGTCAAAAAGGCCGATGGTGCTCAGTTCCTCGCTTTTCACGGCACGTAGCAGTTCCTTTTCCGTGGCCGTTTCAGCCGCTACGGTAACCACCTTGAGGTTCGCCGCCGCACGCTCGATCTGGGCATTTGCGGCAGCCGTTGACCGGCATCTCCCCTGATTCTTTAGCGTGGCCATCCTACCCTGCGCAAGATAACCGTACCAATTTGCGCTGTATCGATAGATCACGGCATCGTAGAGCGTGCATGCCTCAGCTATCTTACCGGCCAGCTCCGAATCGCGTGCGGCCCAATACCCGGCTTTGCCGCGATTGGTATTGTCCTTATCGACGTAACGCTCGAGATGTTCGGTGAGCATCTGCGACGACAGAGCGTAGTTCTTGCTCTCGTGCTGCAGCCATGCGAGTTCGAATTGAGCGCCGGCAACATCAACCGCACTGGGAAACGACGTGACCGCGGTACTGAGAAAGTACGATTCCTCAACACGGTTTTTTGCGTCGCGGGCGGCAAAGCCTGCATCGATATAGGCTTTCGGTACCAACGGCGACGACGGGTACTTTTGCCTCATCTCATCTACCGCGGCACGGGCCTGCTGCCACATTCGTGCCTTTGCGAGCCCCACTACCACCTGGTGATAACCTTCTTCTCGTTCAGCGGCCGATACAGGTATCGCATTGAAGGCGATCTGAGCTTCGGAAGCCCTGCCGGCACCCACGAGGCTTTTCACGCGGCTCAACTGAACCTGCGGCGTGACGACCGCGGGGAACCTGGACGCCAGGTCGCCGAAAGCATTTGCCGCCTCGGTGTTGTTGCCCGCGGCGCTCAATCTGTTCGCCCTTCCCAACAGTTCCTGGCCCGTCTGCGGAGTCAACGGTTGGCCGAGCGAGGTCAATTTCGTCTCGGCTTCTTTTGCGGCGGCCGAACCGGCACCGTGAAAGTAGGTGCGGCGATAATAGCTCAATGCCTCGGCTTGTGAGTTCTGGGCCTCATAGGCCTTTGCGGTCCAGAGCAGGGCGTCGGCATTGTCTGCCTCGCTTAACTGCACGAGGAAGGCCGGAACTTCGACCGCACGTCCCGATGAGATCGCTGACGCGGCCCATAGCATCTTTGCATCGCGAGCCCGCACCGATCCGGGATGATCGCGAACAAGTTCCGAAAGCACGGCCATTGCCCCATTGTGATCACCAGACGATTGCAGGGCCTTTCCGCGAAGCCACAACGCATGGTCAGCGATGGAGGTGTTTTTGGCGAACACGTCCGAATTAAGGATGGCCGCGGCACCTGCGAAATCGTTCGATTCAAAACGGATGCGGGCACGAAGCAGCTTTGCCAGCGCTCCGGTCTTCCGTCCCGCAAAACGCGTTTCGATTCCCGTGACGACGCCCTCGGGCGGCAATTTGCCCGAGCGTGTCATTTCACGCAGACTCTGTAGAGCCTGCTGTTCGGGCTGCTGGGCCGAACAGCCTACGACGAACAAAACGGGAATAAGTAAAAATACGAGAGCGAGATTTAGAGCTTTATTTAACATAGATCTATTGAGCCAAGGCCCCTTAATGTGGAGAGCGTGCATGCAACTTGTTTAAAAATCAGGTGCTTTTATTCGGGCCAAACAGTAATATCATAACAAACTGTCGACGTAGTTTTGGAGTGGGATAATATGACAAAGGGTTGGCTGGTAATTACTTTGGCCTTGCTATGCAGTGCTGCTGCCCTCGCTCAGGAACCAGTAGTGTCACCTGTGCCGACGCCCGACGCTGACAATGAGGTCGTAAAGATCTCGACCAATCTGATCCAACTCGACATCACGGTAACGGACAAAAAGGGCAAACCGATCATCGGTTTGAGGCCGGACGAGATCGAGATCTATGAGAACGGGGCGAAGCAGGAGATCACGAACTTCTCATTCGTAACGACTCGGGCACCCGTAAAACCGGCGATCGTCACGACCGGTGTACCGCCGCCCCATGTTCCGCTCAGGCCCGACCAGATTCGACGCACGATAGCGATAGCCGTCGACGACCTGTCTTTATCGTTTGAGAGTGCCCACCGTACGCGACTTGTCCTCAAGAAATTTGTCGATGAACAGATGCAGCCCGGCGATCTCGTCGCGATCATACGGACCGGTGCGGGCATCGGCGCACTTCAGCAGTTCACGTCGGACAAGCGACTGCTCTACGCGGCGATCGAGAGGGTCAAGTGGAATCCGGCCGGAGCGGGCCGCATCGGTGCCTTTGCACCGCTGCAGGCGGCGGAGGACACCTCGCTCCGCGGAGAGCCGGTTGAAGATGATGAGGAAGACACGGCCGAGGTCGGAAGCCCAAGTATCGATAACCTGCGCAGCAATATCTTTGCTACGGGAACGCTCGGGGCGCTCAGGTACATAGTTGCGGGGATGGGCGAACTGCCCGGACGTAAATCGGTGATCCTTTTTTCGGATGGATTCAGATTATTCGATCCCGAAGATCCTGAGAGCGAGCTCGTGCTTGATTTTATGCGGCGGCTCATCGATACCGCCAACCGCTCATCGGTCGTCTTTTATACCATCGATGCCCGCGGTTTGGCGGACATCAGCTTGACGGCGGCCGATCAGATCTCGGATTCCAGTCCTGACGCAATGGCCCGGGCGATGTCCGCCCGCCGCGACGAGCTTTTTGATACTCAGGACGGACTTAACTTCCTCGCATCCGAGACGGGCGGAATGGCGATAAAGAACAATAACGACCTCAACGGCGGAGTCCGGCGCATTCTCGAAGACCAGAGCTATTACCTCGTTGGTTACGAACCTGATCCCGGGACCTTTGATCCGGCGAAACGCCGGTTCAATAAGCTGGAGGTCAAGGTCCTGCGGCCCGGCGCCAGTGTGCGTTATCGCAGCGGTTTTTTTAACGTCGCGGACAAGGCTCCCGCTCTTGCGCCTTCCACGCTGACTCCAACTGCTCAGCTTGAGAATGCACTCGTCTCGCCCTTTTCGATCGGCGGCATCAGCATGCGGCTCAATGCATTGTTCGGTAAGGACGCCGCGAACGGAACTTTTGTACGGTCGCTGCTGCATATCAACGCCGGAGATATCAAGTTCACAGACGAGAAGGACGGGACTAAAAAAGCTGTTCTGGAGATTCTGGCCATGAGCTTTGGCGATAACGGGCAGCCCATCGATCAGGTAGCGAAGTCATATTCTTTGGTCCTAAGGCCCGAGGGTTATAGACGGGCGATTGCGGACGGATTTGTCTATCATTTTATGTTTCCCGTCAAAAAGCACGGGGCGTACCAGTACCGCGTCGCGGTCCGTGATGCACAGGGAAAGGGAATCGGCTCAGCCAGCCAGTTTATCGAGGTGCCGGATCTTAAGCGAGGGCGTCTCACGCTCTCAAGCATAGTGCTGGAAACGCTTTCCGAGGCAGAGTGGAAACTAAATGCCGATGCGACGATACGAAAGGTGGCTACCGATCCGAAGACCGATACCGCGCTTCGCCGTATAAAAAAGGGATCGGTCCTCCGGTACGGATTCGAGGTTTATAACGCGAAGCTCGACCCGGCTCAGCAAACAGCCCTCAGGACAAAGGTACGGGTTTTCAGGGATGGTGAATTGATACTCGACGGCCGTGAAACCCCTCTTGACCTCCTGGGACAGAGGGACATGCAGCACCTAAAAACAACCGGTGCTCTCGCTATCGGCCAAAAGATGGTTGCCGGTGACTATATACTCCAGATCATCGTTACCGACGAGCAGGCAAAAGCTAAACAGGCAATCGCGACACAGCTCATCCAGTTCGAGGTGACCGAATAAAGCACTACAACCTCCCGCCGCCCAGTTTACCGTTTTGACCGCAAACCCATTACCATATAGCCAATGCGGGTCCTCATCGTCAAATTAAGCAGCATCGGCGACATTATCCACGCTCTGCCATCGCTCGCGGCACTCCGCAAGGCCATGCCGGACGCTGAGATATCCTGGATAGTCGAGGAACGATCCGCGGAAATACTGCGAGGCAATCCGCTGATCGATAACCTGATCGAGGCCAACACCAAAGGCATGAAACGCGGAGACGTAGGCGACGGCCTGTTGCTCTACGCAAGTTCGAAGGTGACGGAGCTGCGTTCCTATTCCTTTGATATTGCGATCGATCTGCAGGGGCTGATCAAATCGGGATTGATCGCACGTCTTTCCGGCGCAGGGCGTCGTTTCGGGTTTTCCAGATCCGGCCTGCGCGAGCCGGCCGCGAGGATCTTTTATACCGATACAGTAGAAGTCAGCGGCGATGTTCACGTTATTAAAAAGAATCTAACCATGACGGCAATGGCTGTGGGGTTTAAGTTACCTGACGGGCCCCCGGAGTTCCCGATAGCGACGGATGCTGCTGATCTTGCCGAGGCTGACGAGATAATGCTCGATGCCGGCGGCGAGATCGCGGTCCTCAATCCCGCGGGCGGCTGGGTAACTAAATTATGGCCGGCTGAGAATTTTGGAATGCTTGCCGATAGGATCTGGGAAGAGCATGGCCTGATGTCGGTAGTAGTAACAGGCCCAAATGAGGACGCGCTGGCCGAAACGGTCAGGGCGAGCAGCCAGTCCGGCAAGATCATTTTTGCAGAGCCGAGCCTGAAAGGGTTCTATGAACTGGTCAGGCGCTCCGCCCTGTATGTCGGAGGCGACACGGGCCCGACGCACCTGGCAGTCGCGGCCGGGGCACCCATCGTCGGGCTATTCGGGCCCACGGAATGGTGGCGAAACGGCAGCCCGGACCCGGCGGACATCTGCGTAGAAAGAACCGATATCGAGTGCCGGGTCGCTTGTCACCGCCGCACCTGTTCCAATTGGATATGTATGACCTCGGACGTGGAGTCCGTAGCTGCGGCAGTCGCTGAGAGGCTGAGGCGTGCGGCTGGTCCGACGGCACTGTCGCTGGCAGGCCAGCCAATTTACCGATGATCACATTTGATAAACGCTTTCTTCAGCGCATACGAATCCCTCTTGGGTTTCTGTTTGCCATCATCTTCGTGGTCTTTGCTCGGCCAACGTTTTGGACCCTGATCATAGGCAGCGTTATTGCAGCGATCGGCCTCGCGATCCGTGCATGGGCGTCCGGCCATATTCGCAAGGCTAAGTCGTTGGCCACATCCGGGCCGTATGCATTTACCCGTAATCCGCTCTACGTCTGCAGCTTCGTCCTGGGCGTTGGGTTTACGGTCGCATCGGGAGTGTGGTGGCTAGGGCTTGTCTTCTGTGCCCTGTTCCTTGGCATCTATTGGCCGGTAATGCGCGTCGAAGCCGAGGATATGCGCCGGATTTTCGGTGAGGAATTTGCCAAATATGAACGGGATGTTTCGATGTTTATCCCCTGGCTGGGTGTCTGGAAGCGAACAGACGATAACTTTGATTATCAGCTATACTTACAGTATCGCGAGTATCGAGCCGCGATCGGTGCCGCCATTGCGGTAGGGGCCTTAGCTGTTAAGGCCGTGTTTATGCAGTAAGCATATGAATTCGTTGTTCTCAAAAGCGGTTGGGTCATTAATTATTTTATTCGCGGTAGCCGGAGGGGCCGTTGCTCAGACGACCATCTCGCACGGCGTCAGGCCGACGCAGTTGTTCGCTGGAGAAAGCCTCGTGTACGATGGTAAGGTCAAGAAGTTTCTTCAAGGCCTGACAATTGCTGAACTCACCATGGCCACCACGGCTGTCCCCGGATCGAACGATCTGGTGGTTAAGTCCGAGGCTGTTTCCAAGGGTACTCTGTTGAAATTGTTCCGGTACAGCTTTGTGCAGAGATACGAATCCACTGTCGATTCGACGAGCTTCCGAATAATCAAGACCTCAAAACACGACGTTCAAAAACAACGCATCCGAAACAGCGAAGCCATTTTTAATTATGGCGAAAAGCGGGTCACTTTTGTAGAGACCGATCCCGTCGACCCTAATCGTCCGCCGCGGATGATCGCGTCGGAGATAGGTGATCAGATGTACGATATGATCACCGCTATATACGCTGTTCGGCTGGTCCCGCTGACCGTTGGCCAGCGGCTCGAGTTCCCGGTTAGTGACTCAGGGCTTGTATATAATGTCCCTATAGTGATCGCAGGACGCGAAAGAATAAAAACCGCATTAGGGAGAGTTTGGTGTTTCCGTGTCGAACCCGAGATCTTTGGCGAGGGCCGTCTGATCGAACAAAAGGGAAGCATGGCGGTTTGGATAACCGACGATCAGCGCCGCATTCCGGTTCGCGCCGAGGTCGACTCGGGCATCGGCAAGATAGAGATCAAACTAAAATCCGCAACACAGACCAAGTGATGTCGATAAGGGCTGACTGTCAAAACTCTTTAGAAATGTCCTATATTTCATGGTTTAGTTTCTTGTTCCATAAGCCGTTTGTTTGACCAGGCCATTCGCCATGGATGATTTGTGGAAGGGATAGAACTCTTGCCGCGCGCGGCAAGAGTTCTATCAGCGGGCCG
>JBBQGO010000112.1:0-7603 GCA_038323125.1 Pyrinomonadales bacterium | reverse complement strand
ACTTTTTGAGGGCGGGTTAAACGTATTTTTTTACCTGTCCGGGCGTTCGTGACGTTCATGTCCTTGCTAAACTGGCCCGAACATACCCGTACGAACGCAAGGCAGTCACGATGCCGCGGGTCCATGTTCGCCTGCAGCTTGAAAACAAAACCAGTAAACTCCGGATAGTCCGGCTCTATCGTCCCCACGCTGCTTTCGTGGGCTGCGGGCGGGGCCGAAAAGTCGAGAAAAGCGTCGAGAAAAGGTTCAACTCCAAAGTTGGTCATGGCACTACCAAAAAACAGCGGCGACGCCGCACCGGTGAGGATCGCTTCACGGTCCAGTTCCGCACCGGCACCGTCAAGGATCGCGAGATCATCCTTGAGTTCCTCTAGTGCCGTGGCACCGATGATCGACATCACACTCTCATCCCCGAGTGGAATTATCTTTTCCGTCGCCTGTTTGCGGCCACGCGGATTTCGATCGTAAAGATGAACATATCCCGAGAGGCGATTGTAAATGCCTCTGAATGTATCACCGTTACCTATCGGCCATGTTACCGGGAATACCGTTTGGCCCAGCTCGATCTCGATCTCGTCGATCAGTTCAAGAGCCCCTCGGCTAGGGCGGTCGAGTTTGTTGATAAAGGTAAATATCGGTATATCGCGCATCCTACAGACCTCGAAGAGCTTGCGCGTCTGAGTCTCCAACCCCTTTGCCGCGTCGACGAGCATTATTGCATTGTCAGCGGCGGTCAGCGTCCGGTATGTGTCTTCACTAAAATCATGGTGACCGGGTGTGTCGAGCAGATTCAGGTGATAGCCGCGATATTCGAATTGCAGCACCGTCGAAGTGATCGAAATACCCCGCTGCTGTTCAAGCGCCATCCAGTCGGAGGTTGCGGCCCGTTCCGCGCGGCGGTTCTTCACGGCACCGGCCTCCTGGATCGCTCCACCGTAAAGCAGAAGCTTTTCCGTAAGTGTCGTCTTTCCCGCGTCAGGATGAGAGATGATGGCAAATGTCCGGCGACGTTCGATCGCGGACTTAAAAATTGGTGTATTGTCGTTCACTGTCATTTTTCCAATAACGGCATTACTATCATTTTCGCCCGTTGCTGTGTCCTGTTTAACTATCATCGCACACGGACCTCGGTGTATGCGTGGAAGCATTTCAGGTCGCTTCGGGCAATTTGCCGTTTGAACTTTATGCGTCTATCATTAAGCAAATATCTTACGAGGGGGAGACAATGAATAATCTATTTCGCGGAGCACTGGCAGGGGCTGCAGCCTGGAAACTCGGAGGCGGTCTATTTTCTACAATACTGATCTTTCTTCTGGTTTTCTGGCTCCTGGGCAAATGTTGACTCAAAATTCGTACGGTAATCGTCACTGAAACTTGTCAGTGAATTTACCGAGCTGTTTCGCTGTGCCCAATACACTGAGCGTGCTGTTTTTCGGCAGTCTCATTGAGGGCAGGGGATTCGGGTGCGTCTCGTCGCCCGTGTGTATGGCGAGGACCACCAATCCCGTTATCGCACCGATACCGCTGTCCGCAAGCGTCTTGCCGGCGAGTCGCGGCGGTAGATCTACGTGAAAAAGTTCAACTCCCTCGCCCATGATCACCGGCTCCCGGCCCTGGATCAGAGAGATAACGGATTCGGCCCCGAGCGGCGTATAGCTTAATACAAAATCCGACCCGGCGCGGTGAATTGCTTCGAGATTTCGTTCGTGCGTGATTCGGCTGACGATACGGACGTCAGGGTTTAGGCGTCGGCAATAGATCGAGAGATAGATATTTACGGCATCGTCATTGGTTGAGAGAATCACCAGGGACGCTTCGCTCAACCCACCTCGCATTAAGGTTTCACGATCAGCGGCGTCGCCGATCGTCACGCGATCAGCCACTTGACTGAGGCCTTCTTTTAGCTCTTTCAAGCAGTCGATTATAAATACCGTTACACCCTTCTGTTTTAGAGCGGCGGCGGCTGAACAGCCGACCTTTCCCCCGCCGATTATTAGTACCGAATCCGGGACCGGCTCCGCCTCGCCCCCGTCGAGGAATACCTCAAGTTTATCAACCTGCGCTCGCGTGCCGATCGCAACAGGAACGCTGAAGTCTGACAGCTCCTTATTCGGGTCCGCCATTATCAGACGTCCGCGTTCCCATACACCTACGATATTCACTCCCGTTGCCTCGCGAAGATTGGTATCACGTAATTTAACACCCTCCAGCCTCGTATTGTTTACCGTGAACTCAACCACTAGCCAATCGTCAAATTCCCTTACAATGTGAGCGCGTTCCTCGCCTACACTGATTCGGTTTGCGAGGTGCTCGCCTAATATCTGCTTTAGAGGCAAAACGTGGGTCGCTCCGCTGAGTTCGAGAATATCGATCGAATCTTCATTTGCGACAGATGCGGCGATGGGTACGTCAGGTGCGATTTCCCGGATGGTAAGGGTAATATTCGTGTTCGTCGTATCAGCGGCATTGGCGAACACGAGACGGGCTTTGGATACCTGCATCCGTGCATAAGTCGTACGGCTGTCGACCTCGCCCTGGATCACATGGATCCCGTCGTTATGAAGCCGAACGGCTTTTTCTGAATCGGGCTCGATAACGAAGTAGGGAATGCTTCGCTGCTGCAAACGCTTGATGAGATTCGGGGCGATGGAATCGTAACGGCAGATGATGATATGGCCTTCGGTTTCGGGCGGAACAGAACGTGGGCATTGGACATGTATTTGGGCCTCGATCCAAGGTGCGTAAAAAAACCGAATGAACGCGAACGGCAGCATTATGAGCAGCAGGATTATCCCCGTTAGCAAAACGACGATAGTAAAGAGGCGGCCGATATCACTTTCAAAAGTTATATCGCCAAATCCGAGCGTACTCATAACGGTCAGAGTCCAATAGAGCCCCGTGATCCATGAAAAATCACGCCCCTCCACGTTCAGCATTATCAGATGAAAAAGGATTGCGAAGACGGCGATCACGCCAAACAGGAAAATCACATACTTGAGCAGGGCGGTTATGTTCTGCCTGATCTGATTCTGATTTAGAAAGTATGAGATTTGCGTGGTAAGAAACTTCATCGATAATTGGCCGCACCTCTCCTGCGAACGAGCCGGAACGCCCCGTAACTGAGAGTAAGCCGGTATTCGCGATTCTGCAATCGCAACGAGCGAAATCCAGTCTCAACGATCACCTCGGCGGTGCTGCTGTCTCCACCTCAGCCATCAACTGTACCTGCGAATGGATCTCGAGCGTGCCGGGTTCGATGGGCGTGTCTGCAGCGGTCCTTGCAAATGAATCCTGCTGCGCGAAAATCATAGGCCGTGGACCGGCGCCGCCCTCTTGCACGGCCACTATGCGAACCACTCGGCCGCCTAATGCCTGGGCCAGCGTAGCGGCCTTGGCCGATGCATCACGAGTGGCTTCGGCAAGTGCTCGTCCGCGTGCCTCGCGGTCCTGCCGCAGGCTAAAGCTTACGCTGTCGATGTTATTTGCTCCTGCTTTTGCCGCGGCATCAATTACTGCCCCAACCCGGGCGAGATCGCTCAATGTAACGGTAATTGTATTCCTGGCTTCATATCCGGTGATCGTCGGCGGTTGGTTTTCTTTGTATACCCGCTGCGGTGTGAGCGAATAACCGCTTGTCCTGATCTCAGCTCTGGCGCCGGCTGCGTTCTTTGCCGCCTCAATTACTGCCGTCGATTGAACGGCGTTCTGCTGCTGGGCCTCACGAGCGCTTGGGTTTTGTGTTACGACAGCGATCGAGAGAGTCGCCGTGTCCGGAGTAGCGGTGACACGGGCATCGCCCGAAACAGTGATGGACGTTCGCGGACCGCGATTCGTGTCGGTCGAATTAGGCACCAATGTGGTCGCTTCGAACGGAACACCTTCCTGATATATGGTTACCACTTCGCGGCGGATCTCGCCGGTTGCCGCGACGCGGGCCCCTGACCTGAACCAACTCTCGCCCGTATAACTACCAGCGTTTAGTACGAGATACTTTTCATTATCATCAACTAATAACCATCCGCCCGCTTCGACGGTCGGGGCAAGAACCCCGGTGATACTGATCCGTTGTGCCGAAACTACTGGCGAAAATAAAGCGAACGCCAGAAACGCCCCAAATGTAAAAACGAAACTTCTTAACATTGTTCTCTCCTATGAGTTGAAACGAAAACTGAAAACTAATCCCCGAAAATAGTACTCTACTTCAATCGATTCTAATAAAAGGTCTGCAAACGGACAATTTGGGCTTCGAAAACGTGATATTAATAGACGACGGAGACATATGGACTTTTTATTTGAAGCATTTTCGATCGATCTCAGGCAGACACTTATAGATCTCTTGCGAATAGGACTTGCGTTCGTTTTGGCGATCCCGATCGGCTGGGAACGGCACGACTCCGAAAGAAACATCGGCCTGCGGACCTTCCCGATCGTGGCGATGGCCGCTTGCGGTTTTATGCTGATAGCCAAGAACCTGGATGGGGCTAATGCTGAAACCCAGGCACGCCTGATTCAGGGACTGATCGGCGGGATCGGGTTTATCGGCGGAGGAGCCATTCTGAAGGAAGGCACGAATGTGCGTGGCCTTGCGACAGCATCGAGTATTTGGTGCACAGGAGCGATCGGGGCGTCTGTGGCGTTTCAACGTGAAGATGTTGCCATTATGTTAAGTATAATTATGTTCCTAACGCTGCGGATGCTAACACCGTATGTAGAGAAAGAGGATGATCGATTCAATAAGGGGGACGGTGGAGATAAAAGCTCCTCAAAATCAGAGCGATCCCAATGAAGCGTATCCGGACGTCCGCGGTTAGAGTTCCGCGGGTGCACCGCCGTGAATTTGGAAGTAGGGAGGAAATATGAAGCAAGAGCCTGACTCAATATCTGAGCCGGACCTGGTCACGAAAATACAGACCGCAAGTATCAAAGCGGACACTCTGAAGAATACGGCGGTTATTGGGTCGATAGCCTTCGCAGCCTTTATGCTCGGCCTGGTGCCGATGTGGCTAAGCTCGCGGGCGAATCAGATACAGGCCGAGGCAACGGAAAAGGTCCTCAGGACAAGAGATCTGCAGAATTCCCTCGCCACTGCCACGATCTATGCTCGCCGCGGGGAGTTTGAGCCCGCCCGACAGGAGGCAAGTGACTTCTTTACCGGTCTTCGCGCGGAACTCGAGCACGACGAAAGTGCTTTCGACGCTGCACAAGGCGATGCACTCAAGACCATTTTGGCCCAACGCGACGAGACCATAACACTATTGGCTCGAAGCGAATCGCGTGGAGCGGACAGGTTGTCGGATATGTATCTCGAGCTGAGAGCTCTGAATGATTCCGCCGTGCCAAAGGAATGAACAAGTGGTCCCCGTCGTCGTGGTCAATTGCAAAGATCTCGGTCGACGTAGACTTTTGAACCGGAAGGGCTCAAATAATAGCAGCCGCCGCGTGGACCGCGAATATAGGTCCTATTTGTAGTAACCGCCGGCGTAGTTTTCAACGAACTCTTCGACGTATCGGCAACAATGGCCGGTGTCTTCGCTACCTCAAGATCACTGGTAAATACCCAGCCAGCATACTCCGCCGACTGAACCAAATACCAAAGGCCCGAGACTTTGACCAACTCCACCTCGGCCCCCTTAGACAGTGTTTCGACAACTTTGCCATTATCCGCCGGACGGCCTCTAAGGCTTGCCTTATCTGCGATCACCCGCGCACTCTGAGCACTTAAAAAGGCGCAAAACGCCAACACCAAAACCCCGCAGGCCGCCGTACGAAACATCACTTACCTCCCAATTGCCGAATTATCGACACAGTATCATTGGGACGCTGCTTTTTGCAAGAAAATGTAAAATCGAAACAGTGACACGGCCATTCTGAACAGTCGGCCCGGCCCGGGCCATCCGGGTCGATGGAGGTTAACAATTTGTTACACGCCGCGGTATATCATTTCCGCGCTCTGGTTAGGTGTGGTTAAATTCGCTTTACGAAACGTACTAACTAAAAATGAATATGGCCGGACGCATTTTGATCATCGAGGACGACCCCGACATTGCCGAAAGTGTCAGCTATAACCTGCGCCGCGAGGGTTTTCGCACCGAGATCGCTGAGAGCGGCGAAAAGGGTTTTCGTCTCGCTGCCGCGGGCAAGTCGGCCCCCTTATTGATCATTCTCGACCTTATGCTGCCGGGTATGAGCGGGATCGAACTGTGTGCCCGTTTTCGACGCGACCCTGCCACGGAAAAGACACCGATCATCATTTTAACCGCAAAGGCCTCGGAATCGGACAAGATATCCGGGCTGGAACTTGGAGCGGACGATTATATGACCAAACCGTTCTCGGTAAAGGAATTGATGGCCCGGGTCCGTGCGGTCTTGCGGCGGGCTGCCGAGGACAGCGACGCCCGCTACGAAGACAGCAGGATGCTGATCGAGTTTGAAGAGATGCGTGTTACCTGCTGCGGCAATCCGGTAAAACTGACCCGCAAAGAATTTGACCTGCTCTCGATGCTCGCCCGAAACGCAGACCGCGTATCACCACGGCATAAGCTGCTCGACAGTGTTTGGGGTTACAATTACTATGGCGACTCTCGAACACTCGACGTACACATCCGGCGGCTGCGGCAAAAGCTGGGCGAGTGTTCGGCATCAATAGAAACAGTTGTCGGCATCGGATACCGCTTTTTGCCAGCTAAATGAGTTCTCCAAAACAACAGATCAATGACCCATTCTTTTCGTCGCGCGTACTGCTCGAGGGGATGATAAGCAGCATGCGCGAGGGTGTAATTGTTGTCCGGAAAGACTGGCACATCTTTGCCTCGAATCGCGCGGCAAGAGACCTGTTAGGCGGCGAAGAGATAGATTCGCAGTCGCTCGATAAGGTCATCGCCGACGAAGTGGTCCACGATGTATTTCGCAGGGCCCTCGAGGACGCCGAGCGATCGGAAACCACGATCGAGATACAGGCGCGCCGCGAGAACCGCGTGTATGACCTGAGGGTCGCACCGCTGAGTTTTGCCGAAGAGAAAGATCAAAAACTCGCGATCGGTATCTTCTATGACATCACCCGGCTGGAACGTCTTGAAAAGGTGCGTCAGGAGTTCCTGTCCAATGTATCTCACGAACTGCGTACGCCCCTGACCTCGATCCTGGCATTTGTGGAAACGCTCGAGGACGGGGCCTTGGAAGATAAGGACAACAGCCGCCGATTTCTCGGCGTCATTCGCCGCAACGCCGAGCGAATGCATCACCTGATCGACGACATCCTCGAGCTGTCATCTATCGAGGCCGGCAAGGTAACCGTTCGGCCGGCAGCGATCCAACTCCGTCCGCTCGTGGAAGAAGTGTGGTCGTCGCTGACCGAAAAGGCACAAAAACGAAATGTAACATTCGCTAATGACATTTCCGATAGCACGAACGTGTTCGCGGACCCGCGACGACTCGAACAGATCCTGATCAACCTGATGGGCAACGCCGTAAAATTTAACCGCGAAGGCGGCACCGTTTCAGTGTCATATAACAAGACGCCGGGTTTTCATCAGATCTGCGTAACCGACACAGGCGAGGGCATCGCCACTGAACATCTGCCCAGGATCTTTGAACGCTTTTACCG
>JBBQGO010000111.1:0-7638 GCA_038323125.1 Pyrinomonadales bacterium | reverse complement strand
TGTTTTCGGGGTGACGAGGGTGACGGCGGCAAAGAGGTCACCCTTTCCGCGTCCGCCGAGATTTGGCAGGCCGTGGCCTTTAATGCGAAAGACGGTCCCTGTCTGGGTACCTGCGGGTATCTTTAGGTCTTCTTCGCCGTCGAGCGTTTTGACCTTTATTTCGGCACCGAGCGCAGCTTGGGCAAATGTGACAGGAACTGCCGCATAGAGATCGGCTCCCTGCCGTTCAAAGTTCTCGTGGGCCGCAACGTGCAGGACAATAAAAAGGTCGCCCGAAGGCCCGCCTCCAACGCCGGCCTCGCCCTCGTCGGTCACACGCAGACGCGACCCGGTCTCGACACCCGCCGGTATTTTGATCTCGATCGTCTTTTCCTTTTCGACACGGCCCGCACCGGCACAGCGTTTACAGGGTGATTTGATGATCTGTCCACGGCCCTGGCAGTTCGAGCAAGTCCGCATCACGCTGAAAAAACCCTGCTGGTAACGCGTCTGACCCGACCCGGCGCACCCGATGCACGTCTCGGCGGTGGTGCCCTTTTCAGCCCCGCTTCCTTCACACTCTTCACATTTCTCGAGTCGGGGAATGCGGAGCTTTTCGTCCTTGCCGGTCGCGGCATCTTCGAGCGAGATCTCAAGGTCATAACGCAGGTCAGAACCGCGCTGCACCGTCGTTCGCCGGCCGCCCCGCTGGCCGAACATGTCGCCAAACCCGAAGATATCAAAGATGTCCTCGATGTTGGAGAATCCGGGATCAAATCCGCCGCCGCCTACGCCCTGATGGCCGAAGCGGTCATACGCCGCGCGTTTTTGCGAATCGGACAGAACGGCATAGGCCTCGGCCGCTTCCTTAAATTTTTCCTCAGCATGCGGATCATCCGGGTTTTTGTCTGGATGATGCTGTATGGCGAGCGCCCGATAAGAACGCTTGATCTCGACCTCGGTCGCGGTCCTCGTAATACCTAATATTTCGTAATAGTCTCGTTTACTCATAGGTTTAGGCCATAGTTTCAGCCCCCACATTTCCCATTCGCGACAATTTGGGATCGTGGGCCATTCAGTCAGGGGACTCAAAAATAAGCGTCAGCCCAAATTATTTTGAACTGACGCTTTTGTTATTTTGCGACATAAGCCGCGGTTTCTCAAGCCCGCACATCCCCGGATGTTATCTCGATCTCACCTTAAGAGCGATTCGACACCCCCTGGTCATGCGTCCGCGTATCAAGCCATTGTCAGCATCGCAGCCGTTATGCGGTTCGCTGCTCCCTCGACCCGATCCATCTGCGCATTGATCTCGTTAGGATCGGTGGTCGACAAGCTTTCTTCCGCTTCGTTAAGTACGCTGTTGATCATTTGCTGATCTTCCAATTCGAACGATTTGCCGACCTCGGCCATAGCACGTCTCGAATTTCTGATCAGCGTATCAAGGCGATTTCGCTCGACGATCAATTCCCTTTCTCCCCGGTCCCTCTCGATCGAGGTCTCGGCCTCGATGATTAGGCGTTCGATCTCATCAGGGGCGAGGCCCGAGGACGGAGTGATCTGGAGGGCCTGTTCGAGCCCGGTCATCTTGTCCTTCGCAGAAACGCTTACGATGCCGTTTGCGTCGATCTCAAACGAAACATCGACCTGCGGGACCCCGCGCGGTGCCGGCGGAATGCCGACTAACTCAAACTTGGCAAGGCTGCGGTTGGCGCTCGCGATCTCGCGTTCGCCCTGCAAAATATGGATCTCGACCGACTGCTGATTGTCAACGACCGTTGTGAAGGTCATCGTGTTCTTGAGCGGAATGGTCGAGTTGCGAGAAATAAGCTTTACGTAAAGGCCGCCGCGCGTTTCGAGTCCCAGACTCAGCGGCAGCACGTCGAGAAGAACAATGTCCTTAACGTCGCCCGTCAGCACCCCGCCCTGTATGGCAGCACCCATCGCGACCACTTCGTCCGGATTGATCTCGGACGAGGGCTCTTTACCGAATACCTCAGTTACCGTGCGTGTGATTATTGGCGAACGCGTCTGGCCGCCGACTAATATAACCTTATCCACGTCGGTCGGTTTGAGTTTGGCGTCCCACAGTGCCTTTTGGCACGGCTCTACTGACGATTCGACGAGGTCCGTAACCAGTTCTTCAAACTTCTCGCGGCTTAGCGTCGCGTTGATATGTTTGGGCCCAGTCGCGTCGGCTGCGATAAACGGAAGGCTGATAGTTGTCTCGGCAACCGTTGACAGTTCGCACTTGGCCCTTTCTGCAGCTTCCTTCAATCTCTGCAGGGCAAGGCGGTCGCCCTTGAGATCAATACTGTGTTCAGTGTTGAAACCTTCGACCAGCCAATCAATGATCCGATGATCGAAATCTTCGCCGCCAAGGAATGTGTTTCCCGATGTAGATAATACCTCGAATACGCCGTCGTTGATCTCGAGTATCGATATATCGAAGGTACCGCCGCCAAGATCGTAAACTGCGACCTTTTCATTCTTGTTTTTGCCAAAGCCATAAGCCAGGGCCGCCGCTGTCGGCTCGTTGATGATGCGTTCGACCTCGAGGCCGGCGATCTTGCCCGAGTCACGCGTTGCTTGACGCTGCATGTCATCGAAATAGGCAGGGACGGTTATGATCGCCTCGGTTATCTTATCGCCGAGAAACTCCTCGGCAGCGAGTTTAAGACGCTGCAGGACGATGGCCGAGATCTCGGGTGGGCTGTAGATGCGGTCGAGCACCTTAATATGAGCGTCGCCGTTTGGCGCCTTTACGATCTCGAACGGAACGGTTTCGCGCATCTTCTCAACCTCAGGAGCGTCGAATTTGCGTCCGATCAAGCGTTTGACGGCATAGAGCGTGTTCGCCGCATTCGTCACGGCCTGCCGCTTAGCGATCTGTCCCACCAGGCGTTCGTCCTTTTCGGTAAAACCGACAACCGACGGGGTCGTGCGGCCGCCTTCTTTGTTCGAGATGATCTGCACGGTGCCGCCCTCTAAAACGGAGACGCAGCAGTTAGTCGTGCCGAGATCTATGCCAATTACTTTTCCCATAACGTTAATTCCTTGTGTGGTTTTTGTTGAATGTCCGGACTACGCCTCAGGGTTCGAGGTACCGGCGTCCAGGTTGTCTTCCGGGGAGGTTGGGTTCTCGGGGTCCAGGTCTACCGGCCCGGTGCCAGCCGCCGGTTTACTATTAGGCGCCGCCGTTGTGACCCTTACCATCGAATGGCGGATCACAAGATTACCGATCCGATAACCGCGCAGCATTTCGCCCGAGATCGTGTTTGCAGGCATATCGTCACGCACTTCGGTAGCGACCGCCTCGTGAAAATTTGGATCGAACGGCTCGCCAACAGTGGTGATCGGTTGGACGCCCATTTCGGAAAATACCTCGTTCACCTGGTGGTTGACGAGAACAATACCCTCGTAAAACTGTTGAAACTCCGGACTCCTGTCCGTCCTGGAATTGTCCAGCGAGTTGAGGGCCCGATCGAGATTGTCGAGGACAGGCAGCATCTGCGAGGCCAAATTGCCGATCTGGCCAATGAAGGAACCCCGCCGTTCACGGTCCATACGGTACTTGTAATTCTCAAAATCTTTTAAGCGCCGGTCGCTTTTTTCCTGGATGTCGTTCCGGTCGGCCCGAATAGCTGCATTACGCTGCTGCAGCGCTGCAAGTTCCCTTTCAAGTTCGTAAACACGGGTCTTTAACCCGACTGAAGGGCCCGGCGGCACGGCTGCCGCTGCCTGCGGAGGAGCGGCGGAGGCCAGGTCGTGGTGAACAAAATCGGGGACGTTATCAGCGTCAAACTCAGACTCGGAAACCTCGATCGTCATATCAGATGTGATATGAAGGTCTTTCTCCTTGGCTTCGAGTTCCTTGATAAAGTCGTCAACCGTAGGGCTTGTGTCTATATCGAGCTCGTCCAACGATTCTTCAGGTTGGGGAATTTGTTCTTTGGAGTTCATTTGAGGGCAATCGCCTAGGGGCGAGTTTAGCAGGAGGCCTATTTAGTTTTTTCGTCAGAGGACATCAATTTTTCCAGTGTGCCGGCTACATAGGACACGATCGAGATCATTCGCGCATATTCCATTCGTGTCGGGCCCAGAACGCTTAGTGTTCCAACCGCCGAACTGTTGCCGATCCGGTAAGGTGCCGAGATCAGCGTGCAGTTTTGAAACGACGGTGTGCGATTTTCGGAACCGATGACGACCTGAACGTCGCCTTTGGCAGCCGCGTCGCGTTCAATGCATTCGGTAAGGATCTGCATCAACCGTGACTTTTCGCCGATCGTCCTCAGCAGCTCGCGCAGCCTTTCGAGATCGGCAAAATCGCGTTTCGTCAATATGTTTGACGTTCCGTCGACGAATACTTCGCCGAGCTGGTCGCCTTCGTCCTCGATACTCTGGGAACAAAGGATCACAGCCGTTTGAAGCAATTTGTCAAACAATGCCTTTTCCTCGTGCATCAATGCGATGATCTCAGCACGGATCTCGGCCAAGCTCTTTCCGGCAAACTCCGTGTTAAGGTAGTTGGCCGTTCGGTCCAGTTCGTCCTTACCAAAGGTCACGTTGAGCCGGATTATCTTGTTATGGACAATGTTTGGCGTCGAGACGAGTACGATCAAGATGCGGTTGTCGGTCAGATTGACAAACTCGATGTGCTGCAGGCGATCACTCGCCAAAGATGGCGATACAACGATGCCCACATTATTAGAAAGAGCTGAAAGCAAGTGGGATGTACGTTCCATTAACCTGTCGGGCGTCTCCGCGTCCAGCGAATTCAAACCGTATTCCTCTCCTATTCGGAAAAGATCGTCGTTTGAAATGCTCAGCACTCCCAGCAGATTGTCAACGTAAAACCGGTATCCTTTATCAGTCGGAACGCGTCCGGCGGAGGTATGGGGCTGTTCGAGCATCCCCAGTTCTTCCAGTTCACCCATCACGTTGCGTATAGTTGCCGAGCTCATACCGCCCTGATTGGCAAACTTGTCTGCAAGGACTTTCGAACCTACCGGTTCGCCCGTGACAAAGTGTTCATTGATAATGGCCGTTAGAATGACCTGTCCGCGAGAATCCGGGAACCCTGCTCTTGTTTCGTTGCCGGGGCTGCCATCACGATGGGACATCCTTTTTGGGTGAGTTTGATGCATACGGCAAGTCGGCTGTATGCTTTCCCATATAAAGGGATAGCATCTGGAAAGCGTCGCTGTCAAGAAAAATCGTTAAAACACAATAAACAACTTTGTGCCTCAAATAACCGATCAGCTAAGGGAATTGTACATAGAAGCCTATCGGTGGCTGGCCCCGGCACGTCCGGTCCCCGCGATCCATGTTTCATTTTACCCATATATCGGGATAAATCATACGATACGGATAAGGAGCGGCGACATTTATGTACGGATAGCAGAACTATGCCGCGAGATGCCGCTGCCGTGTCACCGTGGACTGGCATTTATCCTCGTGGGCAAACTTCTTCAAAAAAAGATCCCCGCCGGGGCCCGCGAGGTTTACGCGGCATTTGCCAGATCGCCGGCGGCCCGCGAACTTGCGTCAGCAAATAAGCGAACACGCGGCCGAAAGGTCGTTACAACGTCAAAGGGGGCCATCTACGATCTCGACGAGATATTCGCAACGGTCAACCATCAGTATTTTAGGGACCTCATTCCCAAGCCTGTTCTTACCTGGTCCGCCAAAAAGACTTACCGCATCCTCGGCCACCACGATGCTACACATGAACACATAGCTATCAGCCGTTCGTTAGATTCAGCAAACGTACCCCGATACGTGGTCGAGTACGTCGTCTTTCATGAAATGCTCCACATCGCCCATCCGACACAACACATTAACGGGCGAAAATACAACCACACGCCGGCATTTAAGCGAGATGAGCAGAAGTTCGCGTTCTATACTGAAGCGGAGAAATGGATCGAGCGGAACGTACGAATCTTGAAAAAGGAAGCTAAACGACAGTGATCTCTTGCCAACGGCGGCCAGAATCAATCCTGTGCGAGCTGAGCGATGATCGAGCCGATCAGTCCAAAACTCGACAGTTTTCTTCGATGCATTCCCGATCGATCAAAATGGATCGTTGAAAACGTTCGCTGCCTTATCCCGACACCTCCGTCCTTCTTTTCGGAAAGGACTTCGATCAGCGATGCCCGTTCGTCAACTTCGTTCGCCATCGTTAAAACGGGTCCGGCCGTGGCTTCGAATTCCATGAATCGCTCATTCGCGGCGAAACTCTTATCGCCCGAACGGGTCCTCAGGCACTTCACTACGCCATCAGCATCACCCGAGATAACGACATCGCCCAGAAAGGCAGCGGCGATCAAATTGTCGGAGGACCGCCACACGTTTGCACCCGCGATCACCTCAGGCGGCCTGGTGAGATCTATCTCAGGCGATAACGATCTCTTAACAAGCTCTACGGCCTTAACCCGCGTGATGACGATCGCCTGATCGCCACTCCTGTCTAAATAGGCAGTGAGGAACCCGTCGCCTGCAGCTCCGCTCAGGAACAGTTCCGGATCAGAGATCCCAAACGGTTCGAACAGACCGGTGGACAGTGCGGAAACAAATCGTCCGCTCACCGCGTCCATCTGAGAGACCGCGGTAAGGAGCACGCTCCGCCATGCGATCTGCGGGTCGTTCAAGGTATATCGCGTCACAGACGCTGCATCGGCCGGTACGAACTCCTCAAGACCGGTTTCCTGAAAGTTGGTTTGGGCAAGGGTTTCGGCAAAGACATTGGCTACTTCAGGTTTGAATGAGACGTCATAGGTGTCTTCCACGCCGAGTTCTGTCGATTTAGACGACCAGGCAATTTCACTGACCATCCCTCGAAGAAGCTGAGGTAAAATGCCCGCGGTGAGACTCTGCACCTCGGGTTCCCCGCCGACCTCTTTGCCCACCGTAACCCCGATAATACTGGCGATCTGCGCTACCCCGTCAGTCGATACATAGCCTGAAGCGATCGTGGCGGGGTCTGCCGGTTTAACCTTGCCGGTCTTGATTATGCTGTCCGCTTCGCCGCGGCGCACGGCAAGACACTTTTCAATTGCGGTCTCGTCATTGCCAAAATAAATGATGCCGTCGACTACCAGTGCAAACGCTTTCCGCCCGTCACCCGCAGTCCATGTAGAGTACCTGCCGCCGTTCTTCTCGATCGTCTCGAGGGTGAGATCGCTGTCGTAAATGCCCGCGACAAAGCCGCCTAATTGTGTTTCAGCAAAAGAATTGGCCTGCCAATTCCAGGCGTGTGTATCCGCGATCGCCACGAAGCGCGGACGGATGCGGCCTATTGACAGTTCGTCGTTGAGTTTCTCCTCGGTTGATTCGAAGCCCGTGACAGCCACCGCCAGCTGCACTCCTTTGATCGCCGAAAGATCGGGCTTACGCTTGGCAGCCTGCTCAAATGCCTCGTTATCCACGATCGGCTGCAAAGCGCCGGCGAGGTCGTTCGTTTCCAGATAAACGAGCGTCTCAGCCGGGACCAACTTGCGCATGTCCGTGGGCTTTGACGAGCAGGATAAAGTAACCGCAGAGACGCAGAGGCACAGAGCGAAGAAGAAATGGGACAGGGGGAGTAAGGTTACTCTTCTGATATTCATATTTCTCTGCGTCTTTGCGTCTCTGCGGTTCATTCCCTCTGTGCTAAAATCC
>JBBQGO010000110.1:0-7640 GCA_038323125.1 Pyrinomonadales bacterium | reverse complement strand
CTAGCGCACGTTTCTTGACTCATTTGCCGTAGGCGTTGTAAAAATCTTTGGTAACGGTGCTCGCCACGGATGTTTTTTGCGATGGTTCGGTCGTCACGTCGCCGCTAAGCCGTTCGCCATCATCAGTTAGAGCCCTACTGAGACGCGGTCGGCCTTCTGTCGGGAACGATTTTTCTCGACAACAAAGTCATTATGTTGTAAATAAAAACCATTTCGCCGGTTACTAAATCATTTCGCTAGTAATAAAATCATTTCGCCCGTTATTAAATCATTTCGTTACTAATAAAATCACTTCGCCCGTTATAAAATCATTTTATTACTAATAAAATCATTTCGCGGGTTATAAAATCACTTCTCCACTATCAAAATCATTTCTCTGAGAAGAATTTTACCCCGCGAAACATACGAATGGACCTTGAGAAGCATCTCTGTGCCCTCTGTGCTAAAAAATTCTTACAGGCGCACCATCTGATCTCGCGAATCGGCGTTAAACCTTGAGTTTAGTATCGTTAGTTGATTCTTCCAATTGATTTATCTAAGAGGGGAGTTAAAGAAGAAGAAAGGTGGTGCCGAGGGCGAGACTCGAACTCGCACGTCTTTCGACGCTAGATCCTAAGTCTAGTGCGTCTGCCAATTTCGCCACCTCGGCGTGGAATCATTAGTCTAGCAAATTTTCAAGGAAGAAACTTCCCTAACTATGATTAAGCTAGAAGAATGTGGATCCAGCCAGTAAGAACGCCGTAACGCTCCGCTAAGATTTGAGGCCGACAAACACCCGAAAAGAAGTGGCTGTTTTTACTTTTTCAGGTACTTGCGTTCATACTCGTCCCACGACATATTGATATCAATGCCGCTGCCGATCCCTGTGTGGGGATCGGAACCAAGAGCCTTGTCTTCGACCTTACGGAAAAGCTTATACCCGCCATAACCTATCGCACCGATAAAGCCGATGACCAATAGATACCAGAGGATCGACCAAACAAACCCAAGAACCCCCCAAATGAGCACCGCTCCGAATATCAGGCCGAGTGCAACAAGGATGAATTTAATAATGTTCATGTCATAAACCTCCGTATGTTAATGATTATACGAATTCGGAGCTTCGATGTTCGTGGAAAAATCGGCGTTGTCGTATAATTCACGTTCGGACGGGCGGACAAATAAGCTTGAACTCACACCCAATCACAATACAGCAGATCGCGGATCAGCTCGGCGGCCAACTATCCGGCGACGGTTCCGGGGCCGCGTCGGACGTGACGCACGATTCCCGCCAGGCCCGTCCTGAAACTCTTTTCGTAGCTATTAAAGGCGCAACTGCGGACGGGCATCGGTTCGTCGATGATGTCATCCGGCGCGGAGCGGCTGGCATCATTTCGGAGCAGGATCCGCCGGCCGAATTTCATGCCCCATGGATCAAGGTGGATCGTGCGCGGGTAGCACTCGCAAAGACAGCGGCGATGGTTAATGGGGAACCTTCGCATGCCATCGATCTCGTTGGGATAACCGGCACCAATGGCAAGACGACCACTACTTACTTGTGTTTTGCACTCGCCGAGGCTGCCAAACGAAAGGCGGCGATGCTTACAACCGTCGAATACCGCATTGGCCCCGAAAGTGAACCGGCCGTTCGCACGACACCGGAAGCATCCGACACTAACCGGTTCTTGCGTCTGGCGTTAGACTCGGGCTGTACTGTCGCCGTCATGGAAACCTCCTCGCAGGCCATCGACCTTCACCGCTGCGACAGTCTAAAGTTCAAGGTTGCTGTTTTTACCAACCTCACTCGCGATCATCTCGATTATCACGAGACGATGGAAAACTACTTTGACGCAAAGAAGAAACTCTTCGACGGACGTCTCGGCGACCGGCCCGACGTCTCGGTGATCAATATTGACGACAAGTGGGGCCGACGACTTGCCGACGACCTCAAAGACGCGGGACAACGGGTCGTAACTTTTTCACAGAAAGGAAAAGCAGATCTAACGGCGACAAACATCGATGTTTCGCTGATCCACGGCACGTCATTTAACCTTCGAACGCCGTCGGGAACGATATCGGTTAGATCGCCTCTGGTCGGCCGTCCGCACGTGTACAATATGCTGTCGGCGACCGCGGCGGCATTGGAACTGGAGATCGACCTCGAGTCCATTGCAAACGGTTTATCGACGTGTATCGGTGCTCCCGGGCGTTTCGAACGTGTACCCCACGACGGCGATTTCGCGGTTGTCGTCGATTATGCTCACACTGACGATGCTCTAATGAACACTCTGACTACGGCTCGGGATCTGACGGCAGGACGCATAATCACCGTATTCGGTTGCGGCGGCGACCGCGACAGATCGAAACGCGGGCCTATGGGCGTCGTGGCGGGCGAACACAGCGATCACGTCATTGTGACTTCGGACAATCCGCGTAACGAGGATCCGCTAAAGATAATCGCGGAGATCGAGGTTGGTTTGGCGCAATCGCATTCAACTCATGAAGTGGTTCCGGATAGGCGGGAAGCGATCTACCGGGCCGTATCGATGGCCAAAACCGGCGATGTGGTCATCATCGCCGGAAAAGGGCACGAGACCTATCAGATCGTGGGCGGCGACAGGTTTCATTTCGATGATCGTGAAGTCGCGGCCGAAGCTCTCAAACGCAGATCCGAGGAAACCTAAGATTGTTCCTTATCGCTTACGATATTAACCAAAAGATCTCGCTGAGCTGCAGACAGTTGGTCAAATTTCAAGCCAAAGCCGATCTCGAGAACGTGGTTTGCCACTCGCCCGCTAAACTCGACCTTCATTCCATCGGCCAGCGGTACGAAGATCTTGACTTGATCGCCATCGTTTACGTTTCCGGAACTCAAAACAAAACAACCGTCAAGGCTGACGTCACTGATCGAACCGGGCGACCTCCCGTCAAGCCCTTGCCATTCCACCTCTACCTCAACGGGATATCGGTTTGATCCGCGTCGCTCATGGCCGCTGCGTCTATCTTGCATTGACATTCGGGTTTAGCTCTTATCGCTCTCCGGCGAAACACTCCCTTTTTTATTCAAATAATAATAAACCGGTAATCCCAGTACGATAAGTATCAGGCCCGTAAATGATTGCTGCGGGCTGGTCACCAGCGTGTTGATCAACAGCCACCCTGCAACAAGTAAAAATACAATCGGCACAACCGGATATCCCCACGCTCGATAAGGACGTTCGAGGTCGGGATGCTTACTGCGAAATACGAATATCGAAGAGGTCACGAGCGCGTAAAAGATCCACGAACCGAAAACCACATAGTCTGTCAGCGTATCGAACGAACCGGACAAAGCAAGGATCGAGGCCAGGACGCCTTGTACGAGCAGAGCACGAACAGGAACATGTGTTATCGAGAGTCGTCCGAGCTGACGGAACATAAGCCCGTCCTTTGCCATCGCGTATGGCACACGCGATCCCGACAGTATGGATGTGTGAAGCGTACCTAACGACGACAGCATCAGCCCGACAGTAAATATAGCCACCGCGAGTCCCGTTGCAAAGCTCGTTATATCGCCGCCAAAGAACCCGCTGACAACAACCTTTGCCACCGAAGAGCTTGCGGGCACCGAGGCGATCGTGGTCGGATCGAGCACATAGAAATATCCGATATGCACGAAAACGTAGAGGAAAATGATAAGGACGGTGCTGCCGATAATAGCGAGTGGTATGTTGCGACCTGGCTGCTTGACCTCGCCCGCCACAAACGTAAGGTTATTCCATCCGTCATAGCCCCAGAGTGCCCCGAGCATCGCAGCACCGAAACCGGCTGCGAAAGTATAGCTCACTGAGCCGTAGCGGGCTGATTCGGGAACTTTCTCGCAAGTCCCGCCGGTGTCCATCATCGAGAAATGGGCAAAGTCCCCGGTCGCCCATACAAACGCCCCCAAGCCGACAAACAATATGAGGGCCAGCTTGACGCCAGTCAGGACCGTGGCTATGCGACCGCTTATCGCAACGGTGGCGGCATTTAGTGTTGTAAAAATGACGATCATCATCAGAGCGACGATCTGGATCATCGAGATCTCGATGAATGACGTTTTCAGAAATACCGCTTCGCCCAGCCTGCCGCCGCCTAGAAAGTCATTGAGCCCGATTGCAAATGCCATGCCGGCCGCCGCCTGTGACCCTGGTTTGGCAATAAACATCTGCATCCAACCGAACAAGAAACTTGAGCCCCGCCCATACGCATCACGCAAAAATACATATTCACCACCCGCCTGGGGCTTCATCGCCGTCAACTCTGCGTAAGTAAGGGCTCCGGCCAGTGAGAGGAGCCCGGCGGCGATCCACGCGGCAATAACCCATTCCGCGCTTCCGACATTACACGTCATAACGCGTGCTTTGAGAAACACTCCTGTCCCAATAACGTTGCCGATGATCACCGACACCGCGGCGATCAGGCCCAGGCCGCGTATCAATGTTTGTCTTTCGCTGATCTCAAAACTCATATATTTTGTGAGGCAGGCACGCAACATGTTACGCGAAAAGCTCATTCAAGTGAAATTTTGTTCCATGATAAAATCTTGGGCTGTGCACCCGATAGATATGACGTCAGACGAATTGGTCTCGGCATTGCTCCGCCTGGCGAGCAGCGAACCGGTCTGCCTGCTTGACAGTTGCGGGGTTGGCCATCTTGGGTCGCATCTCCTTATCGCCGGGATCGGGCCGATAAACACCATAGAATTATCTGGGGGCAAGGCTCAGGACACGATGTCCGAGCTTAATGAAAATTTATCGGGCGATCATGCCGCCATCTGTACGATTTCGTATGATCTCGGCCTTAAGCTTTTTGACATATCTCCTGAACGAGTTCGCGACTCGCACGATAGCGAGCCTGATGTCCATCTATCTCAGTTCGATTCGTTGATCATTTTTGATTACACGACGGGTAAGGCAGGCCTGGTTGGAAACTCCAATAAATTCCCATCGATTCTGAGAAAACTTAAAGAAAATGCAGGCGATCTCGACGGAGATCAATCATTTCCGCCCTGCGAGGTTGGATCCAACTTCACAAGATCCGAGTACGTTGCCGGCATCGATGCCATCAAAGAACGGATCCGTTGTGGAGATACGTATCAGACAAATCTGACCCAGCAACTTACTGCAGCCTTGCCTGTGGAACTATCGCCCGAGATCATCTTTTCGCGCCTTCGGAGGGACCATCCGGCCCCTTTCGCAGCCTTGATCAAGCGAATGGATTCGACAGTGGTCTCGATATCACCGGAACGCTTCTTTCGCGTCGATGAGGGCCGATCGATAACAACCTCCCCAATTAAAGGCACTCGTCCCCGAGGACGCACTGATGCTGAAGACGAACACCTGCGCCGCGAATTACTCACCAGCGAAAAGGACCGTGCCGAGAACATAATGATCGTGGACCTATTGAGACATGATCTTGGACGCGTTTGCGAATACGGCAGTATAGAAGTCGAAAAACTCTGCGAACTCGAGGAGCACCCCACCCTGTTCCACCTGGTATCGACCATCAAGGGCAAACTCCGCCAGAATATAAGTGCCGGCGAAATTATGAGGGCCGTTTTCCCTTGCGGTTCGATAACCGGTGCTCCGAAGATCAGTACGATGAAGATCATCGATGGCCTTGAAAACAGTCAAAGAGGCTTGTCGATGGGGGCCATCGGTTACTACGTGCCGCCCACTACGTTTGGCCTGCCTGAGACTCTCGACCTGAACGTGGCCATCAGGACGATGGTCATTCGTGATCACTGTGCGACCTTTAATGTCGGAGGAGGTATTGTGATCGACAGCGACGCCGAGACGGAATATGACGAGAGCCTGACGAAAGCCCGGGCCCTCCTGAACGCTATCGGGGGCGTTCTGAAATAAACGTCGGGAACAAATATGTTTCGATGGTGTCTAAAGCCTCATATTCCAAAATATGGAGGTATCTGATGAACCATCCGCACATAAATGTAACGCCGCTGATTGATGTCCTGTTGGTCCTTTTGATCGTTTTCATGGTTGTCGCGCCGATAAAGCCTAGTGCTTTTAAGGCTCGCGTCCCTGCTTAGCCACCGGACATCGGGGATCAGCCGCCTCACCCGGAAACGCTCGCGGTTATCGTCAATTCGGACTCGTCGTTGGCGTTGAATAACGAGACGCAGCTAGGTAACGTTGCCGATCCTGCCCGCTTGATCGAGCGACTGCGTTCTGTATTTGAGCAGCGGATCGCCAATGGCAGCGTCTCAAGCTCGTTTGCTGACGATCCGGATAGGCCCGGCAGCGATCGCATTGAACGTACCGTGTTTATTAAGGCTTCTCGGACTATCAACTACGGCAGCGTCGCGAAGATCATTGATGCCGTAAAGCTCGCTGGGGCCTATCCGATCAGCCTGCAGATCGATCGCCTTGACTAACCACACCGTGGTTTTTCTCTATGCTATACTTCCGATAGCCGGTCATCGCGGCCGGCTATCGGAAGTCCTCTCCTGACCTCACAGCGTCGATGGTCAATTACTACGACATTCTGAAAGTGTCCCCGAGAGCGTCGGGCACCGAGATCAAATCGGCGTACCGTCGCCTCGCCCGCAAACTACACCCAGATAGAAATAACGGGTCCGAAGCAACCGCACTGAAGTTCGCCGCCATCGCCGAGGCATATGAAGTTCTCGGCAACGCTAAGGAGCGCGGCAACTACGACCGGCGCCTGCTCGAGATCCAGTACAGCGAGAACGGCCACGGCGATTCCCTCTTTACCTCGACCAACCCGCATGCCAAACGTTGGCGTCAGATGGTCTATGAAAAGCGCTATAACGACATAATCGATCGGATGATAGCTGAGGAACGCCGCGAGCAGATGGCTTTTCAGAAAGTCGTCTATCCTATGGTGGCTCTCTATGTTTCGTGCATATTGGCGACCTCTCTGCGTCCTAAGATCTTCGCAAATTCCGAAATGCTCGGCAGGATCATTATCATTTCGCTTTTCGTGGTCGGCCTTATCCACATCTTCAGACGTGTCCGCGAGGGGTTGGAACGATTTACCGAACCGGAAGGCAGCATCCACGAATCGATACTCGATAATAATGAACGAAGGCAGAAGACTTACTCCCGGACCGCAGCATCATTTATGCTGCTCGGCGGTCTTCTTGCCTGTCTCGGAGCCGGACTGCTGATCGGCCAGACCGGCTTCCCTGCGGTCTTCCTTCCGTCAATGTTCGCATCGCAGCTCAGTCCCGAGTTCATATTTTATCCGCCGATCGTTACTTTCTTGGTCGATATGATGCATACGGTTGCTTCACGTCTCGAACGTGGGGCTTCCTGTTAGAACTCCATGAGAATGTCCTAGATAGAACTCTTTAGAAATGTCCTATTGTGAAAGTGTCTGAGATGCTCTTGTTTGAGGAGCATAGATGGACACAAGTGGGACGATTCGAATGAGTAGGAAAGAGCTGGATTCGCTGGTTGTGTTTGAGCGAGTGGGGAAGGGCGAGATGAAGCTTACAGAAGCGGCTGAAGTGCTGTTGATCTCATATCGGCAGTGCGGGCGAAGGTTTCACCGGTACCGGGACAAAGGTGCGGCGGGACTGGTGCATGGGCTACGAGGGACGACGAGCAATCGCGTCCTGCCTGAGGAGACGAGGGAAATGATAACCGAGTTATACA
>JBBQGO010000109.1:0-7687 GCA_038323125.1 Pyrinomonadales bacterium | reverse complement strand
GCTCGCTTCCTATCCACACTATCGACCAAACAATAAAGCCAACGATTATGCCAAGTATTATTCGAACCATTCAACCTCCGCTTATTTTAATGTCGCTAGCATGCAAAAACGGACAAAGAAACTCGATTAAGAAATCCCCTTGTCCGTTTTGGTTTTCTGCAACAAAACTTTATTCGCGGCCGGTCAGAATGTCAATTCCAATCAGCCGCGAAAGGAGGTTAGTTACCTTGTGACGTCCTTCCAGCTTGTGATCACGGCCTCATATTCGAAGTCGCCCGTGTTCTCGAGACGCAATTTCCATGTGCCACCGATCGTCGGTTTGTCGTAAAAGATGGATCGGAACCATCCGCGGGACTCCGGCGTTTTGGCCAGGTTGGTGCCGGCCGTTGCCCCTGCGGCATCGATCAAGGTTGCGATACGGACGGGTCCGCCATAAGGGTCAATCCGAAGTTGGTTCCCGTTCCCACCGGCACTTCGATCTCGACCGTTTGCTTTGCAGCAACCTTGACCGCCATGGCAAATGGAGGAGGATCGATTGCGATGGCGGAGGATTGAAAACTTTCGTTCAACCCGGCCCTCAACCCGTAGACACGCGGGGTCAAGCTCATCACAAACTCGCTCGTTGCCAAATTTAACGATAAAGAACTGCGATATCCCATCGGCATCGCCGACCTTAAGACAATCGGCGGCAGGCCGCTCGATCTGAAGCGGCTGAAAAAGATACCGCTATTCTTTTTTCTAGGGGATAAGGACGACAACGACTCGGTGCCCTTCGGCGACTCGTACGATGATGAGGACCGCTCCCTGATATTCGACGTTTTTGGCAAAACACCGGTCTCGCGTTGGGCTGTTTGAGAATCGCTCTACAGACAGGCTGGCCTGAACGCCGTCTTCCGCCTCTATCCCGACGTCGCCCACACCGTCACACCCCAAATGCGCGATGACATCCGGGCGTTCTTGCTGAAGTATCAATAGGATCTCGAAGACAGTTTTGAGTTCCAACTTCAGTTGGCTCTTTGGCCTCAACTAAAATCCTGCGGCCAGACGATCAATGGCATTAAGCCGGAGGATAGGATTCCGGTGGATATGGAGGGGTGTGTGGGTCTTGCGATGGTCCCGTCTCCTCCATCGCGGGTGACATCAGGGACCGGATCTCGGGGTCGTGAGACTTTGAGGAAAAGATCCGTGAGGTGATCCGGAAAAACTGTATGAAGCCGATGACCGAGCCGAAGATGATCCCGCCGACCATGCCATAGGGCGAGGTGCCGAGCAGGAGGTCGACGAGCCAGCCGAGAAATAGCATAAAGGCGACGGAGCTGAAAAAGACGATGCCGGCGGACCATGCGAGGCCGCTGCGGCGGACCGTTTCGCCGGTTAATTCGGCTTGAAACTGGGCGGCGTCAAAAGGCTCGTCAAACGGCGCGGTCTGCCCTAGCCATGCCTCATCTAACTTTGGAGCGTACGGGTCGGCGGAGAAAGGGTCCGGCGCGGCCGGCGGCGGATCCTTATGCCAGGTCTGCGTAGGGACTTCGTCAGTGTGGACGACGAAAACCTCTTCGTCCGGCGGCGGCTGGTTATACCAGTGTGCCTCCCCGCTGCCAGGTGCCTGCTCGGGCGGGACCTCGGCGACGTGCTGCGGTTGGCTGAACCATGCCGCTGCCGGTTGGCTATCATCTGTTGTCGGTGTCGACTCCGCAGGGGCGTCCTCAACCAGCGGTTGGGTTGTGTAACCCGAAATGTAGGTTTCGAACGGGACAGGGTCCTGTCTGGGCTGATCAACTTTGGGAGGATCGTCCGATGCGACACGCTCACGGGCTTGATCGGCCTCACCGGCCATGACCGGTTCGGGATCTGGGGCCCCAACGGGGTCGTCGGCAAACTGCATCTCGAGCGAACTGATATATTGGGACCTGTCGGGAGTGAATCGAGTGGTTTCGGAGGTAGTTAGCGTTAACGGGTCTTCGTCCGCAGCGTTGTGATCGTTGGCGTCGGCCAGAAACTCGAAAGGGTCAACAGGCGGGCGTTCACTCGCTGGATGGCTTTCGGGCCTGCCAATGTTTTCAATGGTTGACGGATCAAAACGGAACGATCCGGTTTGCTCATCGGCGTGATGTTTTTCCGCATCTTCAAACTCGCCCGGACCGAGCCGGATAGATTCGAATCCAGCGTCGTCCGGCGCAGAGAGGGGCCCGGTTACTCGGGACTGTCGTTCGCGTGCTGCGTCGTACAGATCGTCAGGTGGCTCATGTGCGACGACATCGTCGGGCCAAAAGCCTTCGGGTTCAACAAGTTCGGTATCGGGAAATTTCTTTTCGGTCATCTTCTGCGTACAAGTGTCTAATCCGCAATAATGACAGTTTCAGACGGTGATTTCAATTCATAGGTGGTGCCCCGCCACGTTAATTGTCGCGAAAGCCCCGCAGCGATCCCGTTAAAAAGATACACGGCCGGTGCGAGTGCCCATAGTGTGATCTGCGGCAGAAACTGCCGCCGCAGCTTCGCATCATAACCTGCCAGCACGAGCCGCACAGCGTTGAACCTGAGCCATGCCTTTCCGATGCTGAATATCGTTACGAGAGTGATCGTTGCGGCCGCGGCATAAACGCCGGTGTCATTATGTCCGCTAAAGATAATGATGAGCAGCGCCGATATCATGACCCCATTGAAAAGCGTAGACCCGACCAGGGACATCACCCACATACGCGGTGCGTAAACGCGCGTGATCTTCATTTGACGGGTCGTAAACTCAAAAAGCTCGCGCAGGCCGCAATCCTCTACCGACGCGGCCAGCGCCTGCGGTACAAAGATGATCGGCAGCCCCTTTTCGATCATAATACGCGTTACGGTGTAATCGTCCGACAGCGTTCCGCTCCAACGGTCACGTATCCCCAGCCGCTCAAACACATCCCGCCGTATCGCCATTGACCCGCCCCAGCAAAAGTTGGATCTCAAATATGGCCCAAGAGCGGACGCGACCGAGGCGTTCCATGCCGACCGCAGTTCGGACGCGAACGTGGGGTTTGCGGGTATAAACCAGCGATAGCCGGTCGCCGCGCCTACTTTTTCGTCGCTTAGCGGCGCGACCAGGGCACGCAGCCATTCGGGCGACGGCCGGGCATCGGAATCGACAAACACAAAGGCCTCGGACGTATCCGATGCATGCAGCACAGCCTCGCGGAGGTTTGCGACCTTTTGACTGCAGCCGTCGGCAGCAGGGGCTATTACGAGCCGTGCTTTATTAGCGTCCTTCGCGGCTTTGCGTATGACCTCGTTGATGATCGGCACAGCCGGATCGGCCGCATCGTCCACTACAAAGACCACCTCATAATCGGGATAGTTTTGATCGAAAAGCGCCGCCAGGTTGAGCTTCAATCCATCGTCAACCCCGCGGCACGGTGCGATCACCGTGACAAATGGCGTGTACCCGGAACGTGGTTTTGCCAGCTCTGTTTTGAAAAACCGCAAATAGCGGATGCCGCCGAGCAGCGACTTAAAGCTAAACCAGATCAGGATCGGCGCAAAAATGTAAAAGACTATGATCATCAGGTTCGCCGGCTCTTCGGGTGGTTAACGGACCGAGTACCTTCGGCGGTGTGAGCTTTCCGATGCCGGTAAGAGGATCTGGGTTACGTAGTCTACCGAACGAGCGACCGCGCCGCGGTTGTTGTTCATTACGGCGAAGGCGTGTTCGCCGAGCTGTTGGCGTTTCTTTCGGTTCGATAACAGGCCGTCAAAGGCCGTCGACAGGATTTTGACGACGTCCTCGTCGCCGGTCTCGGGCAGTTGGACGATGGCGTCCCGGGCAAGAAACTCGGCAACCGCTGCCTGGAAGTTTGCCGTGTGAGGTCCCGTGATAATTGCCTTGCCCGCGGCCGCCGGCTCAAAGATGCTCTGGCCGCCGTGTGGTATGAGGCTTCCGCCGACGAACACGAGTTCGGCGAGCGGGTATACGGCGCGCAGTTCGCCGATGCTGTCGAGCAGGATCACCTCAGCGGCCGTATCGCGCGACGACGGAGACTCAGTCCTGCGGACCCATGTAAAGCCCGTTTCCTTGACCAACGTCGCGACCTCGGCAAAACGTTCGGGGTGACGCGGTGCGATCATCAGCCGCGGCAGCCCTTCGGCCGAGGCCTTCCAGACTGCCTTGAACGTATCGAGGACCCATTTCTCTTCGGGCGCATGAGTGCTGGCGGCGACGATCAGCGGTGCCTCAGGCACTATACAGAAGCGTTCGCGCAGATCGATTGTTAGCGAGGTTTCTTGCTCATCCAGATCGTGATCAAATTTTAGGTTGCCGGTCACCCTGACCTTGCTCGCCCTGATACCCAGCGACATCAGGCGTTTTGCGTCTTCGTTTTCCTGCATCATCGCGAGGTCGAGATAGCTGAGCACGCGCCGGATGAACCGTTTGATATAGCTAAATCGTTTGAAGGACCGTTCGGACAGGCGGCCATTGACGATCGCGATCCTTGAGCCGCTCTTATAGGTTTCGCGGATAAAGTTGAACCAAATTTCAGTTTCCATCAGCAGTACGACCGATGGCTGAATGGCCCGCAGTGCACGCCGCACCGTAAATCTCCAGTCAAACGGGAAGTAAAAGATGAGATCGGCAACCCCCGCAAAAGCCGTGCGGGCAAGCTCCTGGCCGGTTCGGGTGGTGGTCGAGATGACGATACTTAGGTCAGGATGAGCTTCCTTCAGCTTTTGAGCCAACGGACGTGCTGCATTAGCCTCACCGACGGAGACGCAGTGGAGCCATATGACTTTCTTTCCGTTTGGATCGAATGCCGGCAGGAAACCCAGCCGCTGGGTAAATCCCGCCGCGTACTTGCCATTAAATACAGCGTCAAAGAGGAATCTCGGCAGCAATAAGAGAAACCCGATCGTGAGGATGATTGAGTAAAGAAGGTACATTTAGGTCCCAAGTCCCAACCCTGAGTCCCAAGTCCCAAGTCCCAAGTCCCAAGTCCCAAGTCCCAGAAGTCCCAAGTCTTTGAAGTTCCAGAGTCCGGCGAGCCTGGGGACGTTTTATGAATCCAAAGAGTCTAGAAGTCTCCCTCTTGGACCTGGGACTCTTGAGACTTGGGCCTTGGGACTTCCAAGGCTTGGGACTTGGGACTCCTAAACTTGAGACCTCCAGGTCTTACTTGACTCTTTCGAGATACTTACCTTCGGTCGGGTTTACTCGTATCTTTTCGCCTTCGACTATGAAGGGCGGGACCGATATTGTTACACCGTTTTCGAGCGTCGCGGGCTTGTTCGAGTTTGATGCGGTCGCACCTTTTAGAAAGGGATCGCACCTCTCGACGGCCAATTCCATGGTGGCGGGCAGGGCAACGCCGATCGGCGTTCCGTTATAGAATTCAACCTCGATCTTCAGGTTAGGTATCAGCCACTGGGCGGCATCGCCGAGTTCGGCCTCGGTCAGCGAAACCTGTTCATATGTCTCGGAGTTCATAAAATGGTGATGCGAGCCGTCCGAATATAGGTAATCCATTTTATGTTGTTCGAGGGTGATCCGTTCGAGTGTGTCGTTGGATCGGAACCGGTGTTCGAACGAACTGCCTGTGATCAGGTTCCTGAGGCGTGTTTGGACCATTGCCCGCAAGTTGCCGGGTGTATGGTGATGAAACTCCATCACCTTGACGGGAGCTCCTTCGTGAAGGATGACCATCCCTTTTCTGATATCGTTTGCTGAAAGTGCCATAAGATCGAGAATATCTCCGTAATATAAGACCTAGTCTGCGTCTGAAAAAAGATAGTTTAGATTTGAACGCCGCGGTTTGTCTAGCAAACACGCGGCGAAGCGAATTCAAAAGCGAGGCGGCCGCTCAGCAGCTTATTTTTTGAACGGCAGCGGCGGCGGTTCTTCGCCTTCTTTTGGTGATCCGCGGTTGATCGATGCGTAGATCGACACGATTTGATCGATCCACTCCTGCGCCTCTGCATTGGCCGGGTCGTGCTTCAATGTCCGGCGATAGTCGCCGAGGGCCGAGGCGTATTGGCGGGCGTCCGTCAATGCAACCGCACGTTTGAAATAGGCCGTTGCTGCAGCCTTTTTAGCGGCTTCGTCAGATGGTTTTGCAGCTAACGCCTTCTCAGCGGCCGCGATGGCCGTGTCGAACTCTTTCGTATCGATCGGGTCGCCGCTTTGGGTCCATTTAGAGGTGCCGCCGCTTGACCCCGAGGGTGGAGGAGTCGGCTCACGCGGCCCATGGGCTATCGCAGTCTGGGGCTTTTCGGCCTTAATCGGTGCGGGCGCGTTGTTAGCGGTTTGAGCACCCGGGTTTGATGCGTTGCCGCAGGCCATTGCAAAACATGCAGACAAACAAATGATCGTTATTTTCATTGTAATATTCCTTTCGGTCCGATTAAGTACCCGCGTTCAAACTACCTCACATGACCAACGCAAACAACGCCAGGCCGTCAACTCCATTTCGTTCAAATTACTTATTATCGAAATATGGCCTCGCCTGTACAACATAGGTCCGTCCGTTCATGATCCCCCATTCGATATCCTGCTCTTTTTTGCCGCCGAATGCACGCCGAATGGCAATGGCTGCCCTCGCGAGGCTGCGTACCTGAAGGTCGGTCAATACTCGTTTGTTAGCGCCCGCGCATTCATCTGCGGTCACCCTGAGATCGCCGGCAACGTCAAACGCGAGAGCGTTTTCCTGTTGCGACAGCGTCATTACGACGACCGAGTTCGAAGCCGGATTAAACATTATCTGTTCCGGGATGCCGCTGTTGTTTACCACATTCGAATTGTGTCCGCAGACGGCACTGATGTAGACGGCGTTCTTATTACGGTCGTCAAAAGGGTCTTTGGTGATCATCACGCCGCCCTTCTCCATATCGACGCCGATCTGGATGAGGGCCGACATATAAACGTCGGACTGGCTGACGTAATTGCGGACCCGTGCCTCGTACGCCTCAAAGTTCCACAACGATGCCCAGACCTTTTTGACCGCGTCAATCAGCTTGTCCTCATCGATCACATTGGCAACGCTCGAATACAAACCCGCGCCGCTAAAATTTGGAAGGTCTTCGGAGTTTGACGAGCTTCGCACAAAGACTGGCTTGCCGCCGAGCTGCGTTTTCCATCGCTGAATGATCTCGGCCCTAAGATCGGCATCAAATGCACCTTTCTGAATGCTGGCCCTGAATTCTTCCAGTTTCTGGCGGCGAAAGCGAGGATTATGGACGAAATCAAGGTCCTCGTTGAGATCCATGATAATTTCGTCGAGGCCGTTGGCCGTCATAAACTTGTCGTACCAGTGAAAGGGTACGCTGAACCCGTCCGGGATCGTAATGCCGGGCACCTTGGCAAAGAACATTTCGCCAAGGTTGGCGGCTTTTGCACCGTAGATGACGCTGTGTTTCGCCCGCATTTCGCGCAGACCGGCGAGCTTTGTCGCTGACAGGTCGACAGCCGGTATCTGCTGGTCGGGCGAGACGAACTTGGTTTTCACGTCATCCAGGCTGGCCGGCTCGAGTTTGTAATCGGTCAGATTTGCTTCGAGCTTAAAAACAAAGGTATTGTGTTCGCGAAATAGCCGGTCGGCGTCTTTTATATAGACATTCGGTATGTTCCACCCCTTGGCGAGAATGTTTATATGCGAGAGCGGCGACGAAGGCTTGGCGACGATTATGCCGCGGACAGGGGGCAGCGTCGGCGGCAATTCGC
>JBBQGO010000108.1:0-7703 GCA_038323125.1 Pyrinomonadales bacterium | reverse complement strand
TTACGCTGGCGGATTTCAAGGAGGAAAAACATGGATAATAAAATGATCTTATTGGTCGAAGATAACCCGCGGGACGAAGCATTGACGCTGCGGGCATTCAAGAAAAACAACATTGTCAACGATGTCACGGTCGCACGAGATGGGGTTGAAGCATTGGACTATCTCTTCGCGACAGGCATGTATGCCGAGCGAGACAAGAGTGAAGTGCCTCAAATGGTTTTGCTTGATCTGAAGCTGCCAAAGATCGACGGGCTTGAGGTCTTGCGAAGGATAAGGGAAAACGAGAGTACCCGGCGTCTCCCGGTTGTCGTGTTTACCTCGTCCAGCGAAGAAGAGGACATGATCAAGAGCTACGATCTGGGCGCGAACAGCTACGTACGAAAACCCGTGGACTTTGATCAGTTTTTGGAGGCGACGAGACAGTTGGGTTTGTATTGGCTCGTTATCAACGAGGCCGCACCCCTGAGAACAAGCTTTTAGTAATGAGTAAAACCTTACGAGTATTACACGTCGAAGATCAGGAGCGTGATGTCGTGCTTCTCACTCGACATTTAACGGGCGCCGGATACCAACTCAAATCCGAACGTGTTGATACGGCCGAAGCGATGAGGACCGCGCTCGAAGCTGATGAATGGGACGTCATTCTCTGCGATTATTCGATGCCTCATTTCGACGCGCCCCGCGCTCTCGGCGTGCGAAACGAATTGGAGATCGATACCCCGCTGATTATTATCTCCGGGACGGTCGGCGAGGCGGTTGCCGTAGAGGCAATGCGCGCCGGTGCACAAGATTACCTGATGAAGGACAATCTTGTGCGGCTTGTCCCGACAATTGAACGGGAACTGATCGCCGAGGAAAATCGCCGTCAACAGCGACAGGCGGAAAATGAACGAAGGATTATCTTTGAAATCATTCAGGGTGCTGTCGCGGCGCCGAATCTTGACGAATTCCTAAAACTCGTTCATTGTTCGATCAGTCAGGTAATTTATGCCGAAAACTTTTTCGTCATGCTCCATGACGCGCTAACGGACATGATAAGGTTTGAGTTTTGGGTCGACAAGCGTGATCCGTCGCCGGCACCCAAGCCGCTTGGCACGGGATTCGCGAGTTACGTTTTGCGTACAGGTGAGCCGTTGCTCCTTACCAAAGAATTAAAGCAAAAGTTAAAGAAAGAGGGCAAGGCCAAGCACATCGGAAGCGTTTCGGCATCATGGTTGGGGGTGCCGCTGCGCACGCCACAGCGAACGATCGGTGTTCTTGTTTTACAGCATTACGACGATGAGAACGCCTACAGCGAGAGCGATTTGGAGTTTCTCTCGTCCGCAGGGGATCAGCTCGCCTTAGCCATTGAACGGAAACGCGCAGAAGAAAAACTGCTAAGAAGCGAGGAGATCTATCGCGATCTGGTCGAAAATGCGCACGACATCATCTATTCGCATGACCTTGAGGGAAATTTTACTTCCATTAACGAGGCGGCCGAGCAGATCACCGGTTACAAGCGAGAGGAAACCCTAAAGATGAATCTTGCTCAAATTGTTGTACCGGAACAATTGGAAAGGGCGCTCGAAATGGTCGCCCGAAAACTCAAAGGCGAAAAGATGACCGCCTACACATTCGAGATACTAGCTAAGGACGGACGTGTAATAACAATCGAAATCAATTCCAAGCTGGTATTGCACGCCGGAGTTCCTGTCGGGATACAAGGAATCGCCCGCGACGTTACCGAGCGTAAACAGGCGGATCAGGCTATCCGGCAGGCGCTCGCCACGCTGGACGCCACCGAGGACTGCGCGTTTATCTTCGACCCCGAGACGTTGCGTTTCAGCTACGTGAACCAAGGCTCGATCCGGCAATTCGGCTACACCCGCGCAGAGTTGCTGACGATGACGCCGCTGGACATCAAACCCGAGATCAACGAGGCACGTTTTCGGGAGATGCTCAGGCCGCTGTTGCGGGGCGAAGTCCGCTCGCACCAATTCACCACGCTGCACCGGCACAAGGACGGGCATGACGTCCCGGTGGAAATCAACCTGCAATACGTGGTCCCCGCCGGCGAGCGGCCGCGCTTCATCGCCATCGCCCGCGACATCACCGAGCGCAAACGGGCGGAAGAGGAGCTAAGAGAGGCCAATGAGCGGGCGATCCTCGATTACGAACAACTCATCGAGAGGATCGCGTCCCTGGCACTCGTTCTCGGCCACGCACGCGAGCTGAAGGTTATTTTCGAGGCAGTCCGGGAGTTTGCCTCCGTTTCCGCTCCCACGAACGGGATGTTCATAACGCTATTCGACCCGGAACGCGGTGTACGCTCCGCTGCATATGCGTGGAGCGAAGGTCATGAGATCGACATATCTGCTCTGCCGCCGATGGAGATGACCGGCAGCCCGCATAGCCGTGCCGTGGCCGAAGACAAGATCATTGTTACAGACGACTTTCAGTCCGCGATGAAGGGTAAGCCGATAGTCAATGTGGGATTAGAGATAGATCCGCGTTTGCCCCAATCATCGCTCGTTGTGCCAATGTCCGTAATGGGACGGGTCGTTGGCGGTGTCGAGATCCAGTCTCTGGATCTCAATGCGTACACAATGTCGCACGCGACCGCGATGCAGATGGCCGCCAATCTTGCCGCAAACGCCCTTGATAACGTGCGTCTCATAGATGCTGAGCGGTCGCAGGCCGAACAGTTGCGGCAGGCACAAAAGCTTGAGTCGGTCGGGCGTCTGGCGGGCGGCATCGCCCACGATTTCAATAACATGCTGACGGCCATCAACGGCTATAGCGATCTCACTCTACGGAAGCTTAGTCAAGATGATCCGATGCGCCACAACATTGAGGAGATCAAGAAAGCGGGCGAACGTTCGGCTTTGCTGACAAACCAACTTCTGGCCTTTAGCCGAAAACAGATCCTCCACCCTGAGATGATCCGTATCAACGAAGTGATCAACGAGACGAGCAACATGCTGAAACGCCTGATCGGCGAAGACGTGGAGCTCGTCACTGTTTTAAGCCCCACTGTCGGCAGCATCAAGTTCGACCCCGGCCAACTTTCGCAAATAATCGTCAATCTGGCTGTAAATGCACGGGACGCAATGCCCGACGGCGGCAAATTGACTATCGAGACCACTAATGTATTTATAGATCCGGACTACACCACCAAGCGTGTTGAGGTATTGCCCGGCGCGTATGTCTCGCTTTCGATTAGTGATACCGGAACCGGAATGCCGCCCGAAATACAAGAGCAGATATTCGAGCCATTCTTTACGACAAAAGAGATCGGCACGGGCACTGGCCTAGGTCTGGCAACTGTGTACGGGATCGTCAAGCAAAGCGGTGGCAGTATATTTGTTTACAGCGAGGTCGAACACGGTACAACCTTCAAAATCTTACTTCCGCGCGTCGCGGATGAAGCCGAAGCTCGCGATAATAGGGACGTTGCCCCAGCCAAGTTTGCGCTTGGTACCGAGACGATCTTGCTCGTTGAGGATGAGGAGATAGTGCGTACGTTGTCGCTGCAGATACTCAAGGAGTGCGGATATAAGGTTATCGTAGCTCGCGACGGGATCGAAGCGCTGGAGATCTTTGAAAAGACGGACGAGCGGATAGACCTGTTGCTGACCGACGTTGTTATGCCGCGAATGGGAGGCCGCGAGTTAGCTGAAAAACTCCTCGCGGAAATGCCCGATCTTCCGATCCTTTTTGCCTCCGGATATACCGATGACGCTATTGTTCGTCATGGTGTACTCGAAACAAACGTCAATTTCATTCAAAAGCCGTTTACACTAGATGACGTAGCACGCAAAGTTAGAGATCTGCTCGACCTAAAGTAAAGTATGCCTGATCGTGACTCTCGTCTTCCCAAATATTGCTAGTTGACGACGACCGGGGGCCCGGTTTCATCCTCTAAAATCCGTATTATTTTACTTCCATTCATTAAAGTCAGGTTTACAGTGGTTTGCGTTGTAAGCATTGGCACGATGAGCAATTTTTGAATGATTTCGCCAGCGGAATAATAGCTTAATGAGGTACGGGGTCAGGTCAGCGATTTAAGCGACTTTGCACAAAGTAAAGGCGGAGACGTCTCCCACACCGTCTCCGCCGAATCCAAGAGGGAGCGATTTTGGGGTCGCCCTGAACTTAGACTAGATTATTCTAAAACTCCCTCTTCCATTTTGTCAAAGGCCGCTGCCCGGCGAGGCTGCAAAAAGTTGTGAATATTTAACACGACGTTGTGGAAGCTTAAAGACGGGGACCAGGCACGCGTTATTGATCTTTTGTCTCGATATTATCGGCTGCGCCGTTCGATGTGCGGAAAAGCTGCGCTTTTCCGTAGGATACAAACTAATCCTTGCGGCTACGCCGCCGCTTTACGATGGACCTTTTAGTACGGATCATAGACGCGTAGACAGGCGGGCGGCGCAGCCGCGAAGATCAGGGTGGGATTAACGGAAAAGCGGAGACGCGCTCCGGCAGTGAGCCGGCTCACATTCAAGACTTTCGGGCCCGGCGGCATTGTCTCAAATCCCTATTGTTTTACATCGATTCATTAAGATCAATGTTTACAGTGATTTGCGTTGTAAGCATTGGTACGATGGGCAATTGTTTAATGCTTTCGCCAACGGAATAATGGCTTAGCTGTTGTTTTTGTCGATATTTAAGTTGTTTATTTCCTGCGGTAGTTATTTTCTTACAATATAAATTGTTTAGGCGTTTTTCTAGCGGCGAAATGATTTCGCCAACGGTTCTTGTCATTTCGCCAGTTGTTTAGCCATTTATTTGGGGCCATATCAGATAATATCGGCGTTCATCTGCGGACAAATCCCGCTAATTTCTGAAATTCAAGCTAGATACTGATAGCACTAAGGTTAAAGCTATTTCTAAGTGGATTTTCTTAAGAGGGTAATTAAATAAGGGAAAAAGGAGTTCGGCCTGAACTCCTTTTTCCCTTTATTTTATTGGTGGCCAGAGACGGGGTCGAACCGCCGACACGCGGATTTTCAGTCCGCTGCTCTACCAACTGAGCTATCTGGCCAAACTAACGCCAATTTGTAATGACGCGAATTTGTAAGTGTAAATAAGCGGTTTGGTGATGTCAAATCAGACGGATAGAGCGGTACGTGGCTGCATCAACAAGGGTGCTCTGCCATAAAATAGTTGACAAATTGAAACTGTCAGCTATAATCGGGAATTGACAGTTGTTGCCTATTACGACTGTCATTGCTAGATTGAAACCTACCCGTGCCGGTTTGATCGCCCGTCGCTGACCCCCGGTGACGCAACACTCAAACCGGCACAGCTATGTTTAAACCTATGTTAAGACGATTATCCGTAGTATCGATTTTTGCAGCCGTGGCTTTGTCCTTTGGATGTGGGTCTGTCGATTCGGTTGCAACGAATACAAATATAAATTCGGCTAATACGAATGTAATGGTCAACCGGGCGATAGTACTGGACCCGGCAAATATGCCGGAGGGGCTATCTGGCAGTCCTATACCGATAACGGGTAAGTCGATCCCCGGGATTTCCAACGCCGGCCCCGTTCCAATTGGGACAAAGCCCACACCCGGAATACCGGGGCCTGATCAGCTCAAAAAAGGGATCAAGCGAGGTGCAACCCCAACGCCCGGTATACCTGACCCGGATACACTTCGCAAATCAATGAATCGGCCGGCGACAAATGCGGTCAACGCGCCGGGCAGCGGCAATCCGCCAATGATGAAAAGCACCAATAGTCCAATGATGAAAAGCACCAATCGCCCAAATCCGTAGATTATGCGTGCGGAGTAATAGAAAAATAAAGGGCAGGCCGATAATGGCCTGCCCTTTTCGATTTACCGGAGAGCCGCTATGCAGCTGCCACTTCGGTTTTTGCAAATCCCAACGCCTGCTTAACATCCGTCTCGATACGTTCAAGTAATACTTCGTTGGTCTTCAACATGTTCTTGACATTGTCACGGCCCTGGCCCAAACGCTCGCCGCTGTACGAGAACCACGCTCCGCTCTTTTCTACAATATTGTGATTGACCGCAAGGTCCAGCAGATCGCCTTCGCGCGAGATGCCTTCGCCATACATAATGTCGAATTCAGACTCACGGAAAGGCGGGGCGCATTTGTTTTTTACAACTTTTACGCGGGTTCGATTGCCCACGACCCTATCACCGTCCTTGATCGCGCCAATTCGCCGGATGTCGAGCCGCAGGCTGGCATAGAATTTAAGGGCTTTACCGCCGGTTGTGGTCTCGGGTGAACCAAAAAAGACCCCGATCTTCTCACGAAGCTGGTTGATAAAGATAAAGCAGGTGTTCGAACTGGATACGATCGCGGTGATCTTTCTGAGGGCCTGCGACATCAGGCGAGCCTGCAGGCCGGGAAGGGAATCGCCCATCTCGCCATCCAGTTCAGCACGCGGTACGAGTGCCGCGACCGAGTCGATTACTATGACATCCACGCTGTTCGACCGTATCAAGGTCTCAGCGATCTCAAGCGCTTGTTCACCTGAGTCGGGCTGCGAGATAAGCATATCGTCGATGCTTACACCGAGTTTGGTCGCGTATTCCGGGTCCATTGCATGTTCGGCGTCGATATAGGCACAGATGCCGCCGGTCTTTTGTGCCGAGGCGACAACGGTAAGAGCCAGCGTGGTTTTCCCGGAACTTTCGGGCCCATAGACCTCGATGATGCGGCCGCGCGGAAAACCCCCGACGCCGATCGCCGCGTCCAGGCTCAGACACGTCGTCGAGATAGCCCCGATATCCTCGTGAGGGCGCTCGCCCAAACGCATTATTGAACCCTTGCCGAACTTTTTCTCGATCTGCAGCAATGCTGATTCGATCGCCTTTCCTTTATCCATACTCATTTTTGTTGCTCCCAAATCCATACTGAAATGCTCCTTTCGATATTGAACATTCGTCCTAACAGAAAAAATCTAACACAAATAACACACCGTTGCACGCATAATACAAGGCGATTTCCTCGAAAGACGAGGAAAATACTAAAAAGAACCGTGCAAAGCGAAAAGTTGAGTCATTCTAGGCTAGTTTGCACAAGAATTCAATTATCAGGCCTTTTTTGAAAGCCCGAGCGCTTGTTTTCGCCATTATACATCCATCATCCAACCGGTGACATCCGCACACCGACGCATTTTCGAAGCGGAGAGACATCTGTCCGCTGAAACGGGTAAAAACATAATGAACCGCATCGGCGTAGTTACTTGCAATAGAACCGCGAAAACCGTTAGAGTTTGCGCATATCGTTTATGGACCCGCTCAATTTTACAGGCAAGACGCTGGACGGCAAATACCAGGTAGCTCGCGAGTTAGGACGGGGCGGTATGGGCACCGTCTATCTGGCAACCCACCTTGGTACCGAGAGGCCAGTCGCTGTCAAGATCATTTCGCCGCAGTATATGCAGAGCTCCGAGTTCGTCGAGCGATTTCGCCGCGAAGCCCGAGCGGCCGGCCGTTTGCGCCATCCGAACGTAGTCAACGTGACGGATTTTGGTTTTTCTGAGAGTGAGGCGGGCCAGGTCGCCTATCTCGTAATGGAGTATCTCGACGGCTGTACGCTGGGTGAGATACTCGACGAGGAAAAGAATCTGCCCGTCGCCTGGACGCTGGATATTCTCGAACAAGTCTGTTCGGCCGTTCACGAGGCCCATCAGCAGGGCATCATCCACCGCGATCTCAAACCCGACAATATCTGGCTGG
>JBBQGO010000107.1:0-7715 GCA_038323125.1 Pyrinomonadales bacterium | reverse complement strand
ATGTATTCGCGTAGAAGGATATGAAACGGCAAAAGCGGCGGTCGCCTAAAATTGCAACCTTTATGAGTTTCGAGGCGTAATCGAACTTGTAATTTCCAAAATCCAAACCTGAGAGGACAATATGAATCGATTGGCAGGCATTATTGTTGCGGCAGCAGGTTTTATCATTGCCATTCTGAGCATAACGAAGTTCGTACCCGGCATAACCACAACCGGGGTCATATTGATCTTGTTCGGCGGCTTGATCATCGGCCTTAGCTTTGTCGATAAACCGCTCGCCGATGGAGCGGATAGGATGTCGACGGCCAGCACGTTGGGCAATATTTTCTTCTCGCCGTCGGACGTCTTTCGCGACCTGCGACGGCACCCGCGATGGTTGGTCGCGCTGCTTATCATGGCCGCAATGTCGGCAACCTACACAAATCTTTTCCAATATCGGCTGGGGGCTGATCGCGTCGCTACCTTTGCGATCGAAAAAACGCTCGAGATGCTGATGATGAACGAGGAAGCCCGCAAGGCGGTCGAGGCTTCGCGTGCCGAAACACTAGCGGACAATCGCAATCCGGTGATCAGGGCCAGCCAGGGCATAACGGGCGTCGCCTCGTCGTTTTTTGGATACGCATTTCTGGCCATGATATTCATGCTGTTTGCCTTGGCGATGGGCGGAAAGATCAATTTTTGGCAAGCTCTCTCGGCGGCGGTGTACGCGGCTTTTCCAGTTGCGGTTATCCGGTTTGTATTAAATACACTGGTCCTGTTTCTCAAGGACCCGAATGATATCCACCCGATCCTCGGACAGTACACATTGATCCAGGACAACCCAAACTTCCTGGTTACAGCCTCTGAACATCCGGTTATATTTACTCTTCTGGGCTCGCTGAGCGTGCTGGGCTTTTACTGGATCTGGCTAAACGCAGTTGGACTAAAGAATGCAGGCGAAAAGGTGACGGGAACCATCGGATGGAGCGCGTCGATCGCGGTTTACGTTGTCCTGATCCTCATTAGCGCTGGTATGGCGTTTTTGTTTCCGGGATTTATCAGTTAAAGCAAGCTAGTCCGGAAGGCTCCTATACTCGACACCGCATACACGCCAAGTTAAGGGCTAATTTAATGAAAATACGGTTTCATGGTCCCTGAAAGGGACGGATGTAATAGAGTCGGAAGAGTCCCGACGAAAAATAGAGAGATCAAACATTCCGTCCCTGTAAGGGACGCATGAAATAGGTAAACAGCGTCCTTCGTCCCTTTCAGGGACGGTATCGAGCTTGCATTGAATCGTCGGGACGCTCCCGACTCTATTATATTTGTCCCTTTCAGGGACCGCAAAGCCAATGTCTTAACACGTCGACCTGGCGCCTATAAGCACCACCGGCTATTGATTATTTATTCATACCTCAACGACTCGATCGGATCGAGTCTGGCTGCTTTCCATGCGGGGAATAGCCCAAAGATCAAACCTATTCCAACGCTCGCTCCAAAGCCGGCTATCGGTGCCCATATCGGGACGTAAGACGGCATAAACATGCGCACCAATAGCGTGAGGAGCCACCCGATCAGCAGGCCGACAATACCGCCAAAACCCGTAAGCGTTGCGGCCTCGATCAGAAACTGCATTAGTATGTCGCTCTGCTTGGCCCCGACCGCTTTTCTTATACCTATCTCGCGAGTACGTTCGGTCACTGATACCAGCATAATGTTCATCACGCCTATGCCGCCGATCATTAGCCCGACCGAAGATATGACGATCATCGCCAAAAATACTCCGCTGCTGATCGCCTGAAACTGGTCTATCAGGCTCGCGGCTGTTTCCATCGAAAAATTGTTCTTGTCACCATATTTTACGTTCCGACGCTGCCTGAGCAGGTCCTGCACGTCGTCCTTGGCACGCTCGAGAGATCCTTCGCGGGCGACCGCGAGTATGAATAGGTCGTTCGCATTGGGCTTTAGCCGCAGGGCCGCCCCCATCGGCATATAGATATTGTTGGATTGATCGTTGTTGCCGCCGCCGCCGCCGAAAAGCTGTTCTTTAGCCTCTAGCACGCCAATAACCCTAAATTGCTGACCACCGATCTCCAGCGTCTGCTCCAGCGGTGATGCGTACGGGAAATAGGTGTCGCGAACCGAGCTGCCGATGATAGCGACGTTTGCCTTCGTGTCGTGTTCGCCGGATGAGAACCAGCGGCCGTCGACCAGCACCTCGGTCGTCGTTTTCTCGATATCGGGCATTGTGCCCGTAAGGTTTACCGACGCCGACGTCTTCCCGTTCCTTCCGCTAACATTCAATTTGCGGCCAAAAAAGTTATTCGAAATATCCAGAAAGGGAACCGCGACCTCGACGGATTGCAAGCGGCCGATCGCGTCAGCGTCGTCCATGGTCAGGGGCTTGCGCATGCGTTCCTCGCGCGAAGGGGCACTCGTTCGAATTCCGATATCCATTTTGTAGAGAAAGATCGAACGAGTGCCGAACGACTCGACCTGCTTTTCGACCGCGACGTTTATCCCGCTGATAAACGACGAGATCAGCATCACGGTGACAACACCCACGACAACGCCGATGATGGTCAGGAACGAGCGCAGCTTATTGCCACGCAGCGTGTCGATCGCCATCTTAAAGTTCTCGTAAAATGCACCGGTGACAAATTTCATCGTTTAATCGGCGCGCAGGGCCTCGATCGGGTCGAGCCGCGCTGCCTTCCACGCCGGAAACAAGCCTGCGAGAATTCCCACGCCGCCCGACACCGCGATCGCGAAGACGGCCGACCATAGCGGTATACGAGTCTGAAATACAAATGCCGTGATAATAACACCGAGCAATTCCGCGATTATGAGCCCGATGGTGCCGCCGAGAGCCGATAGGGTCGCCGATTCGAATAGAAACTGTTTTAATATGTCCGCCTGACGTGCCCCGAGGCTTTTACGTATACCTATCTCTTTCGTCCGCTCGGTCACAGAAACGAGCATAATGTTCATAATGACGATCGCTCCGACCACCAGAGCGATCGTAGGAACGGCGATGATGACAATAAAGATCGGTCCCAACAGGCTGTCACGCAAGCTGGTTATGGCATCGGGCGTAAGCATACCGAACGTATCTTTTTCACCTGCCGAAAGCTTGCGTTTGATCCGCAGCAGCATCCGCACTTCTTCTACCGTGTCGTCGAATACCGCGTCATTTATCGACGTCACAACAAAGTATGGTGCCCGCGCGTTCATTAAACCGCCAAACGCACTTCCAAAGGTCTTGATCGGCATCTGAACAAAGTTGTCCTGAGCCTGTCCGAATACCGTACCTTTCGCGGTTTGTGTACCGATCACTCGATATGGTATTCCCGAGATCGATATCTCGCCGCCGACAGCACCGCCCCGGGGAAACAGCTTATTGGCGACGTCCATGCCGATAAAGACCACGCGTGCCGAATTGGCGTTCTCCGGTTCTGAGAAATAGCGCCCCTCGGCGATGTCGATTTTCTCGATCTCAGCGATGACCGGTTCAGCTCCGGACATCTGAACTCCGACCAGCGTTTCAGAGCCGCGCTTAACATCACGCGACGTATTGCCTGCCTTTGCACCGATCTTCCCGACCAGTTGTGCCCGGTCACGGATAAACTCCATCTCGTCAAATGTCAGTTCCTTGTTCCGTCGCTGTGCGGCAGCGATCGTATCAGTGTCCTTAAAATCATCAAAACTAAACCTGCGGACAGTAAATGAGTTGGAGCCGATGCCGGCGATCTTTTCATCGACATAGGCATTGAAACCCTGCAGCAGCGAGAGCACGACCATAAACGCCGTCACGCCGATGATCATCCCGAGGAGCGTTAGGAACGATCGCAGCTTATGTGCCCATATGGCCGAAAAGGCGAGTTTTATTGTTTCGAAGAAGTTCATTTGGCCGACGATTGGGTAAGTGTCTTAATACGGCCCAATTAAAAAAGAGTTTATCAAATGAGCCGGGCGTTATACGGTTTTGCCTTTCGCCAACTTCCACAGCGACGCCAAATGACTGAACAGGACTATGGGCACCACGATGGTCGGCAGCCAAATATATGGGAAGAAGAGGACCGCGCGATTTGGCTGATCAAACGCCATTTGCTGGAGGGGAGACGGAAGTGACATCACTGCGATCGAGACGATATTTACGAGCAGGATGAGGCCGAGTATGTTGAATCCGATCAGCATCCCCCTGTTGACCGAGTCGCCGCGAAATGCCAGAAAGTACGCGGCCAGTGCCAGTCCGCCGGACAGGATATCGAAATTCATGCCTTCAAAGGTCATCGCCTGCGGGACTTCGCCGGCCCTGAAAAGCCACAGCAGGACGAGCTCGACCGGAATGCGTACGAGATGGACCAGCGTCAACAGGCGCAGCGGCAACTGTTCAATGAACCCGGAACGGAAAAACAGAAGGAACGCGGACAGGGTCAGCAGCGCCGGCAAAACTCCGAAGATAAACAGCCGGGGTGGTTGTGCCGTTGTATCCTGATAGAAACCGCCGGTTGCGAGAACCGTTTGAAAGAGTATCCAAAGCGGGAGAAGGAAAAAGAGTAAATTTGCTGCGAGCGTGTCGCGGCCGGCGAACAATACGGCCCTCAGCAGAAAGGCAACAGCCGTAAAGGTAGTCAGAATGAAAACGATCGAGACATAGCCCGGTACTGACTCCATCTATCTGATCCGTTCGTCCTTTTCGATAATGCCGTCGCGAATAGTGATAATTCGATGTGCCCGCTCGGCGACTTCAGGCTCGTGCGTCACAAGAATGATGGTATTGCCGTCGGCATGAAGTTTTTCAAACAGAAGCAATATCTCCTGACTGGTTTTTGTGTCGAGAGCTCCGGTCGGCTCGTCGGCTAGCAGTATAGATGGCCTGTTAACCAGCGCCCTTGCGATCGCCACACGCTGTCGCTGTCCGCCCGAGAGTTCGTTTGGCCGATGCATTACGCGGTCGCCAAGTTCGACAGCCGCGAGGGCGGCCTGGGCGACGTCATGACGTTCAGCAGACCGCATGCCGGCGTAGATCAGCGGCAGCTCGACATTGTGCAGAGCGGTCGCGCGGGCCAGCAGGTTAAAGGTCTGAAAAACAAAGCCGACCTCCTTGTTCCTAATGCGTGCGAGCTCATCATCCGACATGTCGGAGACGAGATTGCCGTTGATCCAGTAATCGCCTTTGGTCGGCGAATCGAGACATCCGATCAGATTCATCAGGGTCGATTTGCCCGAACCTGAAGGGCCGATGATCGCAAGGTACTCGTTCTTTTTTACATCAAACGAAACGTCACGCAGTGCATGCAGTTCCTCAACGCCCATCTGGTAGGTCTTCCAGATGTTCGTCATATGTATCAGGGCGTCACCCGCTGCGGTCGGGATCACCGCGGCCGGTGCGGCATTGCCGTTCTCGTCTTCCATAAATCTGTACATCTACGACGCCGCGATCTCGCCCTCTTTCTTAGTTTGTTTTTTGACTGTAGTGCCTTCCTTGAGTGTATTGAGGACACGGCTCGGCCCGGTTATCACCTCGTTGCCTTCGGACAATCCGCTGATGATCTGCCGGTCCGATTCGCCGATGATTCCGGTTTCGACCTCGACGAATTTGGCTTTGCCATCTTCCAGCAGGTAGACACCGGTGATCATCTTTGGCTTAGCCGCAACGGCTGGCGAATCGCCCTGAAGCGTTGGCGACGGATCGGGGTCAGGCTTTTTCTCGATCACGGCCTGCAGGGGGACGACGATCACATTTTCAACGGTCTTTGTAGTTATCTCGGCTGTCGCACTCATTCCGGGCCTTAGCCCTGTCCTGATATCCTCGGGCAGGTCCTTCATTTCGATCACGACCCGAAACTCTTTGGCCTCCTGAACGTTGATGTTGGTCGAGAGCCCTCCGCTCGTCTGTGATTTGCCCACCGCGAGGGGAGTCTTCTGGATCACCTCTCCTACGATCTCTTTGTCGCCAAAAGCATCAACCTTTATCTTTGCCCTCTGTCCGACCTCTACCTGATCTATCGAAGTCTCGTCGACCTTTACCTCTACATTGATTCCGGACATATCGGCGATCGTCAGCAAAGCGGTAGTTGACAGTCCGGCGACGGCAAAGGTACCTACCTTGGACGGTATCTCGGCGATCACGCCGTTGATGGGAGCAACCTGCATTGTCTTATCACGCTGGCTCCGTTGGCCGCGCAGCACAGCTGACTGCTGGTTCGCTCGCGACTGGCTTGACGACACGCTTAGGTTAGCCGTATCAACCGCACGCCGCGCGTCGCGAACGGCAACGGCCTGCTGATTGACCCGCGCTGTTGCGTCCTTGACCGATATCTTTCTGGATTCCAGATTGGCCCTTGCGGTGGCCACGGTTGCTGACGCACTGTCGACACGGTCCTTCGATTCCTCATAGCTTTGCCGTGAAATCACACCGCTCTCGAGTAGCTCCGCATTGCGTTTGAGCTCGCGGTTTGCGGCGTTCAACTCGACCATCGCCTTATCAACATCAGTTTGAGCGGTAATAACGCCCTGCCGTGCATTGTCAACGGCGACCTGTGCGACATTCAATTGCTGCTGAGCTTGAGCCAACTGGTTTTGAGCCGCGGTGACCTGTGATTGCGATACGCGAACGTCGTCCTGCGCGCCCTGAAATGCGGCGAGCTGTGCGTCAGTATTAGATTGCAATTGATTGGGGTCGAGCCGAACGAGAGGCTGTCCCTTGGTGACCTGGTCGCCTTCCTTTACATAGATCTCTTCGATCCGGCCCTGCACCTCGCTGGTCAGGTTCATAAACTGGATCGGACGGACCTCGCCGGACGACGTTACGGTCGAACGAAGCTCACGCCTGACCTCGAGCTTAACTGTGGTGACCTCGGGCGTATCCTGGCGGGTCGCTAATATACTGCCGACAACGATGATCAGCAGCAGGACTGCGGCCACACCGCCGATAATGAACTTGGATTTACGGCTCAATGCCATAGGGGTTTATTTCCTCTCGAAAGTTAATTAGATGCCGAGTATAGCTAAACGCGGAGCACAATTTGCGTCAACCGATTACTACGACGCCCCAATTATCATAGTTTCAAAAATATGCGGGAACGCCGTACGATGCGGAGCGTGAACGAACGGCCGTTGCAGGTTTGACGAAATTATAAGGTAGAATTGCGATTTACCTGTGACACCTTGAGAAGGTAAAATAATATACTATCGAATATCACGCTCGTTGGGTAACCAGCCTTTATACGAGCTTATAACATAATGATCCATTGCCCATCATGCCGAACGGCCAACCTTGACACTTCGCGTTTTTGCGATGAATGCGGGACAAGGTTAATAACCATGCATGAGACAGCGCCGCCGGACACCCCCGATTACGTTCCGCCGGCGGCCGGCATACCGCCGAGGCCCGTCAGCATCACTTCGATCGGAGTTCCGGCTATTGATGTCGAAGCCGGAGGCCAGGCCCAGTCATCCAACGGCCAAAACAGGTCCGGTATCGCGCACGCGATGCTGATCGTCGAACGCGGCGATTCGCCCGGAACGGAGTTTAGGCTTGTCGCCGACGATTCGACCATCGGCAGGTGGGACGCAGATAACGGCGTGTTCCCTGATGTCGATCTGGACGCTTATGATTCGGATGCCAAGGTTTCACGCAGGCATGCACGCGTCTATCGGAGGGAAGGATCGTACTTTGTAGAGGATCTTGGCTCGACCAACGGGACCTATGTTAACCGCGGGCGAAGGCT
>JBBQGO010000106.1:0-7728 GCA_038323125.1 Pyrinomonadales bacterium | reverse complement strand
GTGGCGAATCGGAGTTTGATAAAGATGAAGTTTCGACGTTTTGGACGAACATTATGGACGAACATTGCCGATTCGTCGCTCATCTGCTCGATCCTGACGAATATGAGTTGATCGAAACATGTATGAAAACAAGTCATGTCTTTCGCGATCTGCATAATCACGGAGCCGTTGCCGGAGCCGCAGTCGCGATTGTTCACGAACCGTCAACCGTCATTGGTTCGCTTGTAGATAACCCCGAAACCAACGCGATCTTGAGCGCGGCGGAAACGATCCTTGATTTTAAGACAAAGGCTGTGCGAGACATTGAAGCGGCTCGAATCAAGAGCATCATCGATCCGCGCCTTGCCGATCACGTGCGGCGCGAGGCAATTAAGTTTGTCGATGAATTAAAGCGCGCTGTTTAATCATCTGGGCGACTCTGGCCCAGGAATCGGGATCTACCAGAGACTCGAGATTTCTCGTGAAAAGGGACCGACCGTCAGTTTTCCTGGCTTTTGAGCGTTTTGGCGGCAAGAAACCTCTGGTCGGTTCTAATGGACACACTTCTAACAGGATCTCCCCGCGGCTGCTCAGATGATCGCACTCGACGCGGATGGCGATTGCCCCCTTTCGTATCTTGTTGAAATCGCATTCGCGTACGGAGGTAAAGGCTATGCCTTGCCCGACGATGCAGAGGTGGAGCTGTGCTATGAGGCGGAGGCAATTCAAGGCGTTCTCATAGAGGATACTCAGAAGGTAGTTATTCCTGTACCGACAGCTATCTAGTAGTGCCTTTATCACGCATCGTTCAGATTCCTTTCCGCATCAAATTGTGGTAAAAATTAAGTTTAATCTAAATCTGCAGTTTCGATCCCCCGTTACAAAAGGTTGTATCTTAATGAAGAAGTGTTTTTTGAGTCTTATTGTCATTGCCATCTTTGCGGCCGCACTGTTCTATGACGTTGCCGCGTTTGCTTATACCCGATCGGAGCTCTCCTCTGATATCGTGATGGTCTCGCCACACCTGGTCGTTAGTCAGTTTCAGGTCGCGGGCGGCGTCGCGACCGACGAGTTTATTGAGCTGCACAATCTCAGCTCCGATAGCGTTGACCTGAACGGGTATCGGGTGGTTTACCGCTCTGCCGCCGGTGTTAATGATGTTGCGATGGTCCAATGGAATACGAGCACCATCGTTCCACCGGGCGGCTTCTATCTGGTCACCTCAAATACCTACGATGGCACTGTCTCCGGCAATATCTCGTACTCTACCGGATCCGTTTCAATGTCGGGAACCGGTGGGGGCATAGGCATACGCCTTGGCGACCTTAATACAGGGGTTTTGATCGACTCCGTTGGGTTCGGGACCGCGACCAATATTTTCGTTGAGGCCGCTGCGACAGCCGCTCCTGCCGCGAATGCTAGTCAATCGCGCAAAAGCTCAGGGTGCCAGGACACCGACAACAACCTTTCCGATTTTGCGAATACGAACCCCGCCGCGCCGCGAAACACTTCATCACCCGTCAATGTCTGCAGCGGCGGCGGCACAACGCTTTTTGCGGCTATGAACGCAAATCCCCAGACACTCACTAGCGGCGGAACTACCCTGCTGACCGTGTCCGTAATACCGGCAACAACTCCGCCTAGTACAGGCATCTCAGTAGTTGGCAACCTCGCCGCGATCGGCGGCTCGAGCGGCCAGCAGTTCTTTGATGATGGGACCAACGGTGACCTAACACCGGGCGATAATGTGTTCTCGTATTTTACAACGGTCAACGCGGGTGGTTCGGTCACGGTATCTGCCGTAGCGTCCGACGAACAGGGACGGACGGCGAACGCTTCGGTAGTCATCACGATCAGCGGCTGTCCGGTAAATGATCAACCGCTCGCTCTCGGCAATCCGAGCAACGCCACAACCGACGTCTCGAATCAGACAAATTATTTAATGGTCAAGCCCCAGTACACCCTCTCGTACCACCGCACGCGCGGTATCTCGAATTGGGCAGCATGGCGTATCGACAGCAGTTGGATCGGGTCTGCTCCGCGACAGGATGATTTTCGCCCTGACACAACCCTGCCGTCCGGATGGTATCGGGTTACGGACCAGGACTATGTCGGATCAGGATTCGACCGCGGCCATCTTGTTCCCTCCGGAGATCGCACATGCTCGGTCGCCGCCAACTCAGCAACTTTTCTGATGACAAATATCATGCCGCAGGCGGCTGCCAATAATCAGGGGCCATGGGCGGACCTGGAAAATTACTCCCGGACATTGATCGCCGACGGGAAAGAACTTTACGTCTACGCGGGAAGCACGGGCCAAGGCGGAACGGGATTGAACGGCTCGGCGACTACCATTGCCAACGGCAATGTGACCGTCCCGGCCATCACATGGAAGGTCATAGTAGTCCTCCCCGTTGGCAGTAATGACGCCGATCGTGTTACTAAAACGACACGAACGATAGCCGTAATAATGCCCAATCAGCAGAGCATCGGCCAGGGTACCCCGTGGCGAAACTTTCGTACGAGCATCAAAGCAGTTGAGGCCCTTACCGGTCACAACTTTCTCACAAATGTCAGACCGATCGTTCGGAACCTGGTCAAGCAGCGGCGTGACACGCTTTAATACCGACATTTATTTAGCAGTTTAAGGAGATTTGAAGTAATGACAGGCAAGCGAAATATGGGCAGTCAAGATCTAAGTTTTTACAGGTGCCTCGGACGGCCCCCTCTCGTTGGCCTTCTCATCCTGATCGCCGCGATCGCATTGCCTCTCTCAGTCGCCGCCCAAACTGCATATTCCATTGCGGAGATACAAGGTGATAAAGGCGTATCGCCGCATATAAATAAACAGGTTCGCGTCATCGGCATCGTGACTGCGAAATTAAAAAGCGCCTTCTATATCCAAACGCCGGACGCAGATGTGGATGATAACCCAAATACCTCTGAGGGGCTCCTGGTCTACGGCGCAAACAGCACCGCGATGGTCTCGTTAGGCGATCGAGTACAGGTCGACGGTATGCTCATCGAATACCGTCCGAAGAACGAAGAGATATTTCTCAGCATTACCGAGATCACGAGGCCCACAGTCAAAGTACTCTCAAAGGACAATCCGCTGCCGGCTCCGATCGTTTTGACCGAAGCGGATCTGAACCCGCGAGGAAAGCTCGATCAGATGGAACGTTTCGAAGGGATGAGGGTCCGGGCCGATGTCGTCGTCGTAGCTCCGACCGGAGGGTACCCCCCTAATGCCAAGACTGGCATCACCACCTCGAACGGAGTCTTTTTTGCGGCTCTGGCCAATACACCGCGGCCCTTTCGTGAGCCGGGCCTGGACATCTTGACGATACTTTTAAACAAGCTGCCCCAAACGACCCCTGCCTTTGATATGAACCCTGAATTGTTGAGAGTCAACAGCCAGGTTCAGGTCGGGGCCAAGACCCTGAACGTGCCGGTGGGAGCTACCATCAAGGGCCTTACAGGGGTTGTTGATTACTCAAAACGGTTTTATACGCTCCTCGTCGACGCGGATCCGGAACCGGTAGTGGAGAACATCAGGGGATTTGTGCCGCTAAGCCCAGCAGGCGAGCGCGAAGTCACCGTCGGCAGTTTTAACATTCAAAATCTGTTTGACGATGAGGTAAATTCCAAAAACCTCTCCAAAGAGACTGTGGTGCCAAAAGCGGTGTTTCAGAACCGGCTTAAAAAGATCTCGCTGGCGATGCGTGACGTGCTTTCTTTGCCGGATATCCTGGGAGTAGTAGAGATCGAGAATCTTAAAGCGCTGCAAAAACTTGCCGACCGAGTAAATGCCGATGTCGTGACAGCGGGTAAACCCGATCCTAAGTACACCGCCTATCTGGAAGACGGAAACGACTTTAGAGGCATAGATGTCGGCTTTTTGATCAAGTCGTCCAAGATCAAGGTACTTGAGGGTATATCGCTTGGAAAAGATGTGAAGCTTGACCTGCCGGGCGTCGCGTCGGATGCAAAACTCCACGACCGTCCGCCGTACCTGATACGCGCCGAGGTGATCGACCCAAAATCTTTAAAGCCGCTTACACTTACTGTGATCGTCTCTCATTTCAAATCGTATCTCGGGATAGGTAGTGAAAAGGATGGCGACAATGTCCGCAACAAGCGGCGGCTCCAGGCCGAGTGGCTCGCAAAATATGTTGAGGACCGGTTAAAATCCGACCCGAACGAGAACATAATACTCTGCGGTGATTTTAATGCCTACCAATTTAACGACGGCTACAACGATCTAATAGGCATTCTAAAAGGCAAGTCGGACCAGAATGTCCTTGTTCCGTCGAAAACAGCCTATAATACCGGGTTGGTGAATTTGATCGATTACATTGATGCACGCAACCGCTATTCCTATGTATACGACGGCTCGGCACAAGCACTCGATCATGTCCTGATAAATCGGTCATTGCGATCGAGGCTTTTGAAATTTGGTTATGCCAGGGTTGCTGCTGATTTCCCGTATGTTTACGGCAACGATTCGGACCGGCCTGAGCGGGTGACCTACCACGATGCGCCGGTCGCCTTTCTGTCGTTGGATGAACCGCCCGCAAAAGCTCCGCAGCCCTGATTCTATAGGCGCTCAAAGATCACTTCGGCAACCGCGTGCTCTGTCGTATGCGATATCGATATATGCACATGTGTAGCACCGCGTTTACTCAATATCGTCTTTGCTTCGCCCGTTATATTTAGTGTCGGCACGCCATCGGCGTCCGTGATAACCTCGATATCCTGCCATGTGATCTTGCCTCGCCAGCCCGTTTTCAGGGCCTTTAAAAAAGCCTCCTTGGCTGCAAAACGGCCCGCATATGACTGCCACGCGGCGGCCCCCTTACCATCGCAATATGATCGCTCGGCCTCAGTAAAAACGCGTTGAGCAAATCGCGGAGTTCTAGCGATCGTTTCTCGTATACGATAAACTTCGACAATATCAATGCCGATGGACAAGATCATAAATCAATCCTCAGCGGAAAAATGGACAACTTTGGTGAGTGATACCAAGACTTTAGCAGATTCGGGCTTTACCTGGCGAGAACGGGAAGGCGTAAAAGTACTGGTCTGCGTGGCGTTGGAAGCGTCCGGATTTGTGAACGGCTTTTCGACCCGGGCCGGCGGCGTGTCTCCGTTTCCGTCGGGTGACCTCAATCTCGCGGGATATGACGAAGATACGGCAGAGAATATCGCCGAGAATCGTAGCCGCTTCCTCAATGTGCTCGGCGAAAACCTGCGGCTCGCGACCGTTTGGCAAGAGCACGGCGACGCAATAAAGGTGATCGCCTCGCCCGACGACATCGCTGAAACGGAAGATCGTGCCGACGCCGTGATGTCCGATCTGCCCCGCGTCCTCGCCGCAGTTAAGACTGCCGATTGCGTACCCATTCTGATCGGCGATCCCACAAGCGGGGCCTTTGCGGCCATTCACGCAGGATGGCGCGGCACAGTACGCTCGATCGTCGCAAAAGCCGTGAACGAATTGATCGAAATCTATCGCTCTGACCCGGGTGATCTGATCTGTGCGATCGGCCCGGCGGCCGGTTGTCGAAACTATGAGGTCGGTTCCGACGTGATGCAGGCCTTCGCGGAGAGTTTCGACTCAAGCGGAAGGTATTTTACGCCCACCCGCGAGCGGCATGCCCTGGTCGACCTGCACAGCGCAAATCGAGATCAAATAACCGCCGCGGGCATCGATCCCAAAAACATCTACGCCGCCCCATTTTGTACCATGGAACGGCGTGACCTGTTTTTTTCCTATCGATTAGAAAAGCGTTCGCTCGGGCGAACCGGAAGGCTGCTTTCAGTGATCGGCAAACGAACTATCTGACCCTGGCCGTCAGCGTGATGCTTTTGCTCTTTGGGGCATAGCATACCTCGTTAGTACATGCCTGATACTTGACCGTAACGTTGATTCTGGCCGTATTGCCGCGAAAGTTGGCCGGGACAGTTACATCAAATAGGAATGCCGCTCGCCCCTCGTAAACATTGATCCTGTCCTGAGAGAACTCAAACTTGCGGCTCCGCCCGCGAGGATATCGGACCGCACCGATCGTCAAGCCGCGTCCCGTGGCCCGGACAGTCGTCGGGACAGAATACTCGCTATCGGGCCGGTTTGAATTTACATGCAGCCCGCCGGGAATATTTAAGACGATGGTTGCTCGTGCGGAACCACCACGCGTTATCGCGCCACCGGCGATCGAGCCGGTAACCGTCTGAGCGCCGACGGAAACAAAAAAGCCCGATACCGCCACCATGGCCGCAAGAAGACTGATCCTATAAAATTTGCTTACCATAAATTCATTGTTTGATAACTGATCTATTTGAGACTGAAGCTGTCTTTCATTGTTTCGATGTTACGCACAAACTCATCAGTTGTTTCCTTAAGTGCATTTATCTCAAGCTCGTAGAGCTTTTCGTTTTTTTCGGCGAGCTTGTACAACACCCGAAAGGTGTTGCCCTTTTCTTTCCGTTTTATCTCAAAATTTCGATATCGTATGCCGTCCACGACCTCGCTCGTATCACTGATCTTTGTAATGCCCGACCCAATAAGGTTAGCGGCAACGCGGTCCTGCGATATGCCTTTTCTTATCGTCAAGGTTGCGGTCGCCCGCCGTATGTCCTCTGCTCCTTCGGCTCCAAACTCCTTTGAATATGCCTCGAATACGTAATGAGGATCACCGTTGATCACGTTCAAAAACCCTTCGGGCTTTTGAATAATAAAATCGTCCGTCTCGATAGTCTCTGCCTCATAAGCCCGCGCCGCACTCTTCTTGATACGCGTAGACGCATACACCATCAAGGCAACCAGTATGAGTCCGGGGATAAGTATTTCCATAACTTTAAAAGTTTAAAAGTAAAAGAGTTTAAATGTGAAAGAGTTTAAATGTGAAAAAGTGAAAAAGGTTGAAAAGTGAAAAAGGTTGAAAAGTGAAAAAGTAAGAACACTATTCGAACGCCCTCCTCACTATTCACTATTCAATGTTCACTGTTCACTATTCACTATCCCCCTTTTGCCGCGAGCTGGCCGCAGGCCGCGTAGATGTCCTGTCCGCGCGGCTGACGTACATAGGCGGACACCCCATGCACTTCCAAAATACTCTTAAATCGATCAACACGCTCCGGCGTCGAGGCATTGTAATCGAGTTGGTCAGCTCCGTTGTGGGGGATAAGATTGATCTTAATGCGGTTTAGTTGATATCGCTCAAGCAGCGACACCAGCTCACGGGCATCAGCATCCGAATCGTTTACGCCGCCGAGCATTACATACTCAAAAGTAAATCTCTCGCCGCGCCGCAGGCTTCCCTCAAATTCCTTTGCCGCCGCCATCAGATCGTCGAGCGGCCATCGTTTGTTGATCGGCATCAGCTTATCGCGAACATCATCGCGGGGTGATGAAAGCGATATCGCCAGGTGGGGACGGTTCTCGAGCTTCGCAAATTCATAGATCTTTGGCACGATACCCGCTGTTGAGATCGTCACGCGGTTAGGGACGATAAATAGTCCGTCCGCGTCCGACATCAATGCCAGTGCATCGATAAGGTTCTCAAAGTTCAAAAACGGTTCACCGGCTCCCATACCAACAAGATTGGTGCCATGCGGCGTCTCGCCTCCAACACCATAGACATCGTTGAGAACGATGACGATCTGTTCGACGATCTCGCCAACCGTCAGGTTGCGCAGCAGGCCAAGCTTCGCGGTCAGGCAAAAATCACACTTGAGCGGGCAGCCGGA
>JBBQGO010000105.1:0-7733 GCA_038323125.1 Pyrinomonadales bacterium | reverse complement strand
GGACATATTGAAATTCGCGAAGAAAATGAACCTATATTTTGGCGAAAATCCGTTCTGAGGCCATCGAGCGCAACATTCAGGCACGCGCCTCGCTAATGGCGGTTTTGATCCGCTTTACCATCGTGATCCGGGTGCCGTCATCGGTACTCTCGATCCTGACGTCGTCCATCAAACCTTCGATCAGTTTGAGGCCCCAACCGCGGCGGCCCTCATCGGCGGGCGTTGCTTCGAGCTTTCTATCGGCGAGCCTTACGCCGCGATTAGATACCGAAATGGTGATCTTATCGGCGCTGACAGAGAATTTTTGAAAGATGCGCCGGTCGGGGCTCAGGCTGTGCTCGGCAGCGTTTATGCAGGCTTCGACCAGAGCGGTCTTGATCTGGTTGATCGCCTTGGCGGGAAAACCGTGCCGTTTTGCTATCTCCTCGATAATATGGGCGGCGATCATCTCGGTGTCTTCGCCCATGGGCACTACTACCTCGTATTCGCTCGCAGATGGCGATTCTTTCGGAGCGACACTAGCGTTCAGAACCTCGGCCATCAGATCGGTCTGCTTTCGGCTCGAACCAAACGCGTTCCTCTCGCGAAGCGCGTCCATTGCGTCGGCGTTAAACCCCTCGGGAGCGACCAGCCAGATCCTATAATTACCAAAATTGCAGTTTAGCGCAACCATTTCTAGGCGGTCACACCAAAACTCGGCGACGTCACGCTTTGCTTCGAGCTTGGAGTCGATCTCGGCGGCTATCCATACGATCTCGTCATTGTCAGGCGTTTCGGAAAACCCGAGAGCGACCGCTGAGCGTTCTGCATCGCACACTTCGCTAAGGTGCGGGTAGAAGGCAGCCGTGTGTGCCGTGTAAACGATGTGCGGCAGGGCAAACTTTTCGTTGTCGTCGCTTAGCGCCTTCATTATCTTGTCATCACCCGCACCCTTTAACTCCGCCTTGAAACGACTGTAGTCGATCAGGGCGGGCGAGATGTGCCGCCCGTCAAATGCCTTCATTAGGCGGCGAAGCCCTATTGCCGAGCCCTGCCTGTAATGACGCGCCATCAACTGAGGCGCCCGCTTTACGTTTTCGGTTAAAGCCTCACCCACGACAAGAGCGCGCGGTTTGACGTCGATCTCAAGGCGTGTTCGTCCGCGAATGTAATCATCGAGCACGATATTCGCCTCGTCGATCTCGACAAACCCCGACCCCACGCTGACGATCTCGTTATAATTCAGGGCGTCGAGTACCGCGTCAAGGACTACAGGTTCGAGGCCCGAGTGATGTTTCCAATACGCCAACGGTATCCGCTTGTCGGGTACCGCCGTGTTTTCCGAAAGCACACGCAGCACGGGAGTCTGATCGAGAGCGTCAGGCAGTAAGCGGTCGAAGATCGAATCGAAATATCTACCCATACGGCCGCCAAAGACCTCGTTTGTATATACCTGCTCGACATGCTCAAAACTGTTGAGGGCCGTACTCTCAGCGGCCGCCGATGCGAACATTGAACCAATGTGGCCTGCGTTGCCGCCGAGCTGAACGGCGATCAGATCGCGGGTTTGTTCGTTGATAGGAACGTTCATCCGTCCGGACAACATCTCGGCAAACTTTCCGGCGTCCGAGAACGAGAACGGATCGAGTGACATCGTCTGGAACGGTGTCCGGGCAAACAGGAATCGCCTCTGCCCGGCAAGGACAAAGGGCGTAGATGCACGGGCGAATATGTCCTGGATGTCTTCTAGAAAAGCATCTCCGCCGTCCAGCCCCGCGGCGGCATGAAAATCGTCAATGATCACAAGCGAGGGTGCCCCGTTCGAGGCTGCCCGCATCGGTGCACTCAAACAGTTGCGGATAAACGAGCGTTCGTCGCTCATATTGGCTTCGCCCTGGTATGACTCGACCATCCGGTCGATCCAGTAGCCCTCGGACGGGACTGCAAGCTGTGCTATCTCGGCCATCTCGGGCGACGCGTCGATGATGGCGGCATCACGCCGCCTGAATGCCACGGTCTGGAGCAGAAATTCGCACAAAAACCGCAGAGCGGTGTTCTGGGCCGTCCGGTCGCCGGCCCGTATCTCAAAATAGAACGGGATCACGTCATCCTGCCCCACAAATAGCCGGTCATAGACCTGCCTGAGAAGTTCCGACGTCCCTGCGGACGGTGCCGACAAAAGAACGAGCCCGTGCGAAGCGTCGGTCCCCTCAGCGTGCCGCAAAAGGCGTTCGAGCTGGGCCGACCTGCCGATGAAATCGGCGCTTTCGTGCCTGGCTAATATTCGGTTTTCCGAGCGTTTTGTCATTTTATGCTCTGCTGTTCCGCGGGTGCCAGATGCATGTTTTCATAAACGAGCACCTTGTTTCGTCCCTGCTCTTTTGCCCTGTAAAGCGCCTTGTCGGCCGCTGAAACTATAGTCGCTGCGGTGCACAGATCGTCGGAACAGCTCGCAATGCCGATGCTCACGGTAACTTTTCTGTGAGGAAAATGGGCACTTTCGATGTTCGCCCGTATGCGTTCGGCGATCGCCGCCGCTTCTACTCCGGTGGTTTGCGGCAGCAGTATCGAAAACTCCTCGCCGCCGAACCGTGCAGCTACGTCAGCTCCGCGAAGCGTGTCGCGAATCACACTGCCGACTATCTTTAATGCTTCGTCCCCCGCCGGATGGCCGAACTGATCGTTATACGTTTTGAATCTATCGACATCAAGCATCATAAAGCTCATCGGAAAGCCGTGACGGTTCGACCGTTTGATCTCTTCCATCACACGCTCCTCGATATAACGGCGGTTCAGCAGCCCGGTGAGCGGGTCGGTTACGGATAGCTGTTCGAACTCATGGGCCCGTTCCTTTAGCGATGCCCGGTCGATCGCAACTGCTAGTTGTGGAGCGATGGCCCCGAACATCTCGAGCGCCCCCTTATCAAATGGTTCGCCCGCAGCCCTGTCCGTAAAGTTGATAACACCGATCGTGCGTCCGCTCAACGTAACGGGACAGCTCAGAAACGATCCGGTCTTGTAGCGGCGCTCGGCCGGCGCCGGCGGCAGTCCGGTCCGTGTCACGTCGGAAACGGCCACTGTCTCGTTTTTGGCAAACACGATCTTTGACACGCGCCCGCCCACCTCGCCCTGCATTGGAAAGCCCGGCGAGCCGACGATCGCCTTTATTTCCAAGCTTTCGCTCTTGTCGTCATATATCAGCAGCGAAGCACGTTCGGCCCTTAGCATCTCAGCCGCGTTCTGGGTCAGGTTGAGCCAGAGATCGTCGGTATCGATACGTTTTAGGCTCTCGCTAAAGCGCCGAACGGCGGTCGAGAGCGTTTCACCATGAGCGATCTCGCTTCTGAGGCGCAGTATCTCAAGCTGTGGTGCGACCGACTGACACATTCGAACGATCTGCCGCTTGATGGCGTCGCCATCCACCGGGTCAAGGATCGCGATCGCAGCCGATATCTGGCCGCCGATCGAGATCGGAAACATTTGCATAATGCGGGCCTCGGCGGCGGAATCCTGTTTTGAACGCTCGCCAAGTTGGAGCGGCATATTATTTTGAGCCGCCTCAAGCAGTCTGGCATCGTCCGGGGCGATGCCGAGGCGGACCCTGCGGCCCTTCAGGTCCCCGAAGTTGACAGTATTTTCAAACCGGTCGTCTTTGCTTTCGAGCCAGACCAAAGCCGTAAAACCGTAATGGTGAGCCAGAAATTCGAGTATCGAATATGCTGCCTTCGGGTAATCGGTTTTAAGCAGCGAACCGAAGAAGGACCTCCATGCCCTTGCCTCGGCGACATTATGGTCACCGGTTTTTGACGCTTTTTCTGATCCGTCGCCAGACTCCTGCTGAGGATCAGCTGGAGCGAAGGCGACCGCAAATGCTTCGTTCCTGGACTCTGCCGGTTCCGGAGTATGTGTGGCCACTGCTGCCGGCTGCGTTTCCGGCCGATCCGCTTTACCGGCCTGACCGGAGGCACTAGCGGCTGCTTCGGCGATCTGACTTTCCAGTTTGATCGCCGTTTGGTCGAGGACAGCCGACGATCCCGTTAACAGAACATTTTCAAATAGGTCTGCAGGAGAGTGTTCCTTCCAGTCGCCCGCGATGGCCCTTGTCGTGGCTTTTCGATAATTGTCGGCCTTTGTAAAGGTCCTACCCACTATCGCGACGAGCGGTTTGTTTGGGTCGCGAACGAGCACCGCCCTGCACTCAAGACCGGCATGACACTCAAATCCGATCCTGCCGCCCGCCTCGGCAGCCTTTTCAAAAGCGATCCCGCAAAAGCGGGCACAGGCGGCCGAAAATTCTTTCGATGGATTTAAATGCCGGCAGATCGAATTATTATTCGCGGCCGCGACCTCTCGTGATCGGGCATCGACAAAGACAATAGAGATCCCTGTCTCCTCCGCGAGCGCATCGAACGCTTGTATATCGATAAAATCAGGCGTCTCGGTCATTTAATGTGCAATAGTAACAATACGCATCAGCCTGGGATCGTTCCAATGCGAGCGTTAATGACAATCAATTTAACTCGCAAATACGATCAATCGCCCTCAAATTTCACTAAATTGGGCAAAAATCGGGGTAACTTTCCGATTATTGCACATGAGTCGGAGGCCGGCATGTGCATATCGCTTATGTCAGGTGGAAGACGTTTTTAGCCTTCCCAATACAATAATCTTGTCATTGCACATTAATATTCGGAATTCACGGAGGAAGTAATTATGACTAACAATTTTGACTCAACAACGGACACAATGGGCGGAAACAAAACGACCGAATCGACTGACTCGGTTATTTCGACGCTTAACGGCCTGATCGAGACCTGTAAGGACGGCCAGCTCGGCTTCAAGGAAGCCGCAGAAGGCGTCGAACGTTCCGACCTGAAAACACTCTTTTATGAGTTCTCACAGCAGCGAGCTGAGTTTGCAGGCGTTCTTCAGGAAATGGTTCGTTCGCTGGGCGGTGATCCGGAAACTGGCGGCAGTATGTCGGGAGCGGTTCATAGGGGCTGGATCGACATCAAGGCGGCCGTAACGGGCAGGGACGAAGAAGCGATCCTGAACGAATGCGAACGCGGCGAAGATTACGCTAAAGAGGCGTATGCTGACGCGGCAAAACTTGCCCTCCCGGCAAATGTGCTGGACATTATCAATCAACAGGCACAGTCAGTGCACGCGGCTCACAACAGGATCAAGATGCTGCGCGACGCCGAAGATAACAAATCAGCGAGCCGGGGCGCCACTTCATAGGTTCCCTCCAACAGCTCTAACGCGCGAGGCTGCCTATTTCGGCAGCCTCGTTGTGCGTTCGCAGTAGATACATACGGCGTTATCGCCGTAAATCCCTCTCGTTTGGCGGCTTCTTTTTTGTTTATTACGGCTGTATGTAGTAGTTTTTTCATTATCTCGATGGCGGATCTTGAAAAAACCATTTTAGACATCTTTCCGCAGAAGACGATCGTCATCATAGGCGACCTCGTCGCGGACCAGTTTTTGCTCGGAATGATCTCGCGTGTCTCGCGCGAAGCACCGGTCTTTATCCTAAGGCACGAGAACACCGAAACGGTTCCCGGAGCTGCAGGTAATGCTGCCGTTAACGTTGCCTCGCTCGGCGGCAAACCGGTACTGATCGGGTTGGTGGGCCGCGATACGAATGGCGATACTCTCGTAAGTAAGCTTAAGGAACACGCGGTCGACTGCAGCGGCGTTGTTGCGAATCCTTCCTTGTCAACGACCACCAAGGTCCGAGTTCTTGCCGGCCAGCACTATGCCGCCCGCCAGCAGGTGATCCGGGTCGACTACGAAAACTCGACCGCGATATCTCAAGAAACAAAGGACCAGCTAAGGCAAAATCTTTCAGAGGCGGCCGCAAACGCCGATGCGATGATCATTTCCGATTACAACTACGGTGCAGTGTTTCCTGAGCTCTATAATGACGCCAGGGAGATATGCAGGGCCCGAAATATCTCATTGATCGTCGACTCGCGGTACAGTCTTGAGCAATTTGCCGGCGCGACCAGCTCGACGCCCAATAGGGAAGAGGTGGAACAGATACTCGGAATAGACTTTAGCTCAGAGGATTGTTCCCGACTGCGCGAACGCCTTGGTTATAACGCACTTTTGATCACCAACGGCAACGAAGGAATGACGCTGTTTGAGGACGGCAACCCGCCATTACAGCTTGATGTGGTAGGCTCCGCCGAGCCCGTAGACGTTACCGGAGCAGGTGATACTGTGATCGCCGCATATTCCCTCGGGCTCGCATCGGGCCTCGCATTTGGAGAGGCGGCCACCGTTGCCAATCACGCTGGCGGAATAGTAGTTATGAAAAAGGGAACCGCCTGTGTTGAGGCGGGCGAATTGGTCGCCTCTTTGCGTGACCGGTCGCAAACAGGTACCGCATAGGACCAATGCTTAATAATTTTGCACCGGTACTCGAAATAGACGCTCTGAAGACGGCGGTTAATGAGTGCAGGTCTCGCGGGGCCACGGTCGTTTTAGCGAATGGCTGTTTTGATCTTCTGCACGTCGGGCATATTAGATACCTTGAAGGGGCCAGGGCCCTCGGCGATGTGCTGGTGGTCGGTATCAATTCGGACGATCAGGCCCGGTCCCTAAAGGGCGAGGGCCGGCCCTATACGACCGAAACCGAACGGGCAGAGATCATTTCGGCCTTACGGTTTGTCGACTACGTTATCGTATTTCATGAGCCGACCGTTGAAGAGCTTATACGTGCCATACGGCCTGACATTCACGCCAAGGGTACCGACTACACCGTCGACAATGTGCCCGAACGCGAGATCGTAAGGGAATGCGGAGGCACGGTGGCCATCGTAGGCGATCCAAAAGATCATTCGTCTACCGGACTGATCGAAAGAACACGACGGAACACAGATTAACGGCCCCTTTTTCGCAAGTTCATCCTGCTCCATGTGGAAGGCTCGTACCAAGAATGATCTGATCATCGAAGTCTGGGAAAAACTCGATTGCGAGAGCATAGGGTCCACCGAGATCGAGGCGATCGAACTGGTCGTAAAGGAAAAGTATGGTGAGGCGGCCGTCGAGTCACCGATGGTGATCGCCCGGTTATTGGCCGACGAGGGAGCTGATCTTCGCCATTCCGAAATAATGGAGCTGTACGTTGAACGTGTTTCCGATCGGCCTTATGACGCTGCGTTTCGCGGCATTGTAAAGATCGACAGCCTGGATAGTGCCGCTGCGTCGATTCGAAACCTCGAGAATTTGCGGCGACGCTATGTCGCTGATAACGATAAGGAAGGCATTAGGCTCGCCCGCCACGCCGGCCAGCGAGGAAAAAGCTCCGCAGCCGCAATCGCTGAGAAGGAAACGGCCGATGAATCGACCCGCCGCATCAACAGCGAGATAGCCTCATGGTTCACAGTCTGGCTCCAGACGCCGGACGTTTTTGAAACGTGGTTAGACCTGCGGCGGCGTTCCCCCGAATTCAAAGGAACGTTTGAAGCGTTTTCCGATCCCGAACATTGAATATGCATCGTTTTTACGCCCCTCGCGAAAGTTTTACCGCCGGAGCCGTCCGGCTCGACGGCGACGAGACTCGCCACCTACGGGACGTCCTGCGGCTGCGCACGGGCGACGAGGTGTTTGTGTTTGATGGCCACGGTGAAGAATTCAAATGCTCCATTGAGCACATCGAGAAAAAAAGCTCTCTCGTAAAGATCGTTGCTCAACACGCACCCACATCCCCCGAATCGACACTCGATCTCATTCTTGCGACAGCTATC